>NZ_AQOI01000360.1:0-3580 GCF_000364665.1 Xanthomonas sp. SHU 199 | reverse complement strand
AGACCCTTATTTGACACAAGCGGCTTCAGCCGCGACGGGCGTTCCCGGTAAAGCATCGCGGCTGAAGCCGCTCCTGCCGGATAAGCGACACGGCGGCAGGTCAAAGCGAAATAGTGGGGAGTATTTTGTGGGAGGGACTTCAGTCCCGACGCCTTTAACTCGAATACGTCGGGACTGAAGTCCCTCCCACAAGAGCAAGCATCCAGCATTCAAGACCACGCCGAGCGTCCTCGGCCGAATCGTTACCCCAGCGCCCGCTCGATAGCGTCAGCCAGCGCTTCCGGCTTGTCGGTCGGCGCATAACGCGCCAGCACCTGGCCATCGCGGCCGACCAGGAACTTGCTGAAATTCCACTTGATCGCGGCGATGCCAAGCAGCCCGGATTTCTGCTGCTTGAGCCAGCGCCACAGTGGATGCGCGCCGTCGCCGTTGACCTGCACCTTGGCGAACATCGGGAAATCCACGTCGTAGCTCAGCGAACAGAACTGGCGGATCTCGGCGGCATCGCCCGGTTCCTGGTGGCCGAACTGGTCGCAGGGAAAGCCCAGCACCACCAGCCCGCGCTCGCGATAGCGCTGCCACAGCGCCTGCAGCCCGGCGTACTGCGGGGTGAAACCGCACTTGGAGGCAACGTTGACGATCAACAGCACCTTGCCGGCGTAGTCGGCAAGCGGCTGCGCCTGCCCGTCGAGCGTGGTCGCGGTGAAGGCGTAGGCGGTGGTCGGCGTGTCCATGGATCCTCGTGGTGCGGCGCGCCGCAGCGGCGCTGGGTCGAGGCGATGCTACGCGGTGGCCGCACGCGTCGCCAGCGAACCGGGGCCGATACGCGAGGCCGCGTCGCAGAGGTGGGCGCGAACGCACCAACGCACACCGCCAGCGCATCACCGATGCATGGCCGCACCGGCGCCGCCACGCGCGAAAGCGCACTGCATCAAGGTTCACGCCAGATGCCGCAAAGCCCTGGGAAACAAGCGCCGATGCTGCAGCGCTCCCATGGCTTTCGTCACGGGTCACGCCTGCCGGCCTGGGGTAGCCTGCCCGATCACCATGATTGCGGATACCGCTTGATGACCTCTCGCCTCGCCCTTGCCCTCGCCGCCACGCTCGGACTCGCCATGCCCGCCTACGCCGCTCCGGCCACCACGCCCACCGCCGCCACGGCGGCCACGCAGGCCAACCCGTTCTTCGCCGAAAGCCCCCTGCCGCTGCATTACCCGCAGTTCGACAAGATCAAGGACAGCGATTTCGCGCCCGCGTTCGACGCCGGCATGGCGCAGCAGCTGAAGGAAATGCAGGCCATCGCCGATCAGACCGCCAAACCGACCTTCGACAACACCATCGTGGCGATGGAGAAGAGTGGGCAGGTCCTGGACCGCGCCACCACCGTGTTCTTCAACCTGGTCGGCGCCGACACCAACGACACCCGCAAGAAGCTGCAGGCCGAGTACGCCGGCAAGCTGGCCGCGCACCGCGACGCGATCGCGCTCAATCCCAAGCTGTTCGCGCGCATCCAGACCCTGTACGACACCCGCAACCAGCTCGGTCTGGACGCGGAGGGCGTGCGCCTGATCGAGAAGTACCACAGCGACTTCGTCCGCGACGGCGCCAAGCTCAACGACGCCGACAAGGCCAAGCTCAAGGCGATGAACGCCGAACTGGCCGAACTGGGCACCAAGTTCAGCCAGAACGTCCTGGCCGAAGTGAACGCCGCCGCGGTGGTGGTGGACGACGTCAAGCAGCTCGACGGCCTGTCCGACGCGCAGATCGCCGCGGCCGCCGAAGCAGCCAAGGCGCGCAAGCTCGACGGCAAGTACGTGATCGCCCTGCTCAACACCACCGGCCAGCCGCCGCTGGCCCAGCTCAAGGATCGCGCCCTGCGGCAGAAGATCTACGAAGCCTCGGTGTCGCGCGGCAGCCACGGCGGCCCGTACGACAACACCGCGCTGGTGTCGCGGATCATGACCTTGCGCGCCGACCGCGCCAAGCTGCTCGGCTATCCGAACCACGCCGCCTATTCGCTGGAAACCCAGACCGCCAAGACTCCCGAAGCGGTCAACGCGATGCTCGGCAAGCTGGCCCCGGCCGCGGTGGCCAATGCCAAGCGCGAGGCCGCCGACCTGCAGGCGATGATCGACCAGGAGCAGAAGGCCGCCGGCAAGCCCAGCTTCAAGCTCGAGGCCTGGGACTGGGCCTACTACACCGAAAAGGTGCGCCAGGCCAAGTACGACTTCGACGAGTCCCAGCTCAAGCCCTACTTCGAACTGAAGAACGTGCTGGAAAACGGCGTGTTCTACGCCGCCAACCAGGAATACGGGCTGACCTTCAAGCAGCGCACCGACCTGCCGACCTACCGCGACGACGTGCTGGTCTACGACGTATTCGATGCCGACGGCAGCCAATTGGCGATCTTCATCGCCGACATGTACGCGCGCGAGTCCAAGCGCGGCGGCGCATGGATGAGCTCCTACGTGTCGCAGTCGGCGCTGACCGGCGACAAGCCGGTGGTCGCCAACCACCTCAACATTCCCAAGCCGCCGGCCGGCCAGCCGACCCTGCTGACCTGGGACGAGGTCACCACCGCCTTCCACGAATTCGGCCATGCCCTGCACGGCATGTTCTCGAACGTGAAGTACCCGTACTTCTCCGGCACCAGCGTGCCGCGCGACTTCGTCGAGTTCCCCTCGCAGGTCAACGAGATGTGGGCCGACGATCCGGCCATCCTCAAGCACTACGCCAAGCACTACCAGAGCGGCGCGCCGATGCCGCAGGCGCTGCTGGACAAGGTGGTGGCCACCGCCAAGTTCAACCAGGGCTTCGCCACCACCGAGTACCTGGGCGCGGCGATGCTCGACCAGCGCTGGCACCAGCTGAGCGCCGGCCAGGTGCCGCCGGCATCGGGCGTGATGGACTTCGAGGCCAAGGCGCTGGCGGCCGACGGCATCGCCTATCCGCCGGTGCCGCCGCGCTACCGTACGCCGTACTTCAGCCACATCATGGGCGGCTATGCGGCCGGCTACTACGCCTACATCTGGGCCGAGGTGCTGGACGCCAACACCCAGCAGTGGTTCAAGCAGCATGGCGGGCTGAGCCGCGCCAACGGCGACCGCTTCCGCAAGACCCTGCTCTCGCGAGGCGGCAGCGTCGATGCGATGCAGTTGTTCCAGGACTTCGCCGGACACGCGCCGCAGATCGAACCCTTGCTGGAGAAGCGCGGCCTCAACGCCACGCCGGCGGCGACGCCGAGCGCACGCTGAGGCGCACTGCGGCACGGCCTCCGGCCGTGCCGCGACGTCGCGACGACGTCGTTGGGACGCTCCCACGACCAATCCGCAGCATGAAGCGAAACGCACGACGCCCGGCTCAGCCGGGCGTCGTGTTTTTCAGCCAATGGCTTCGACGGCCACGCACGGTACGCCGCGCGTGGCCATCAGCGGCTTACTGGCCGTCGCTGGAGGCGTTGATGCTGGCACCCAGCGAGGCATTGCCGCCGGCCTGCCCTTGCGCCTGACCGCTACCGGCCTGCGCACCGCCCTGGCCGCCCGCACCCGCCTGGCCCGACACCGACCCGCCATGGGTGCCC
>NZ_AQOI01000359.1:0-6245 GCF_000364665.1 Xanthomonas sp. SHU 199 | reverse complement strand
GCACCGCGGCGGCCGCGGCGCTGGCCGGGTCGAGCGCGCGCCCGACCATCGCCGCGACCAGTTGCGGCGCCGGCAATTCCGCCGGCGTGTATTCTCCGACCAGGCGGCCGTTGCGCAGCACGCTGATGCGGTCGGCCACCGCGTACACCTGGTCCAGGAAGTGGGTGACGAATAGGATCGCCATGCCGCCATCACGCAGCGCGTGCATCACCCGGAACAGTTCGGCCACCTCGCCTTCGTCGAGGCTGGAGGTGGGTTCGTCGAGGATCAGCACCCGCGCCGACACGCCGACCGCGCGGGCGATGGCCACCATCTGCTGCACCGCCACCGGATAGCTGCCCAGCGCGCGCCGCACGTCGATGGCGATGCCCAAACGCTGCAGGCCGGCCTCGGCCTCGCGCTCGACCCGGCGCCAGTCGATGCGCCGCAGCCAGCCGCGCAGCGGGTAGCGGCCGGCGAACAGGTTCTCGGCCACCGACAGGTTCGGGCACAGGTTCACTTCCTGGTACACGGTGCTGATGCCGAGCCGTTGCGCCTGCTGCGGCGACGCCGGCGCCACCACCGCGCCATCCAGCGCGATGCGCCCGGCGTCGGCGGCGGTCACGCCGGTGAGCAGCTTGATCAGGGTCGACTTGCCGGCGCCGTTCTGGCCCATCAACGCGTGGATCTCGCCGCCGCGCAAACGCAGCGCCACGTCCTCCAGCGCGGCCACGCCGGCATAGGCCTTGCTCAGTCCCTGCGCCTCCAGCACCAGCGGATGCATGCGCGCGGCCTCAGTACTTGCGCTTGGGCAGTTCGGCCGCAGCCTGGTCCTGGGTGTACACCGATTCCTCCACCACGATGCGCTTGGGCAACGGCTTGCCGGCCTTGAGGTCGCGGATGGCCTGCACCAGTTGCGGCCCCAGCAGCGGATTGCATTCGACGGTGACGTTGAGCTTGCCGGCCTGCATCGCCTCGAACGCGCCCTTCACCCCGTCCACCGAGATCACCAGGATGTCCTTGCCCGGCTTCAGGCCGGCTTCCTCGATCGCCTGGATCGCCCCGATCGCCATATCGTCGTTGTGCGCGTAGAGCACGTCGATGTTGCGCCCCTCCGACTTCAGGAACGCCTCCATCACTTCCTTGCCCTTGGCGCGGGTGAAGTCGCCGCTCTGCGAGCGCACGATCTGGAAGCGCGGATGCGCCGCCAGGATCTCCTTGAAGCCCTTCATGCGATCGATCGCCGGCGCCGAGCCGACCGTGCCTTGGAGCTCGACGATGCGCACCGGTTTGTCGCCATCCTTCAGCGGCGAGCGCTCGACCAGCCAGCGCGCCGCCTTGCGTCCTTCCTCGACGAAATCCGAACCGATCAAGGTCACGTACAAGCTGTCGTCGGACACCTTCACCGCGCGGTCGGTCAGCACCACCGGGATCTTCGCGGCCTTGGCCTCGCGCAGCACCGTCTCCCAGCCCGACTCCACCACCGGCGAAAACGCGATCACGTCCACGCGCTGGGCGATGAACGAGCGCAGCGCCTTGATCTGGTTCTCCTGCTTCTGCTGCGCATCGGAGAACTTCAACTTCATGCCGGCATCGGCGACGGCCTGCTTGATCGAGGCGGTGTTGGCGGTGCGCCACTCGCTCTCGGCGCCGACCTGGCTGAAACCGACGGTGAGTTGCCCGGGCGCCTTGCCGGCGTCCTTGCCGCCGCCGGAACAGGCGGCCAGCGCCATCCCCAGCAGTGCCGCGATTCCCAGCGCCCGCATTCCCGACGTGTGCTTGTGCATAGCCCCTCCTCGTTGATGGCACGCTGGCGGCGGACGGGCCCGGAGGCCGCGACGCGCCGCCCACCCTCCCAGGCCGGCGTGCGCTGATTCGATCAGTTCATGGTGCGGATGTGTAAGCCGTCTTGACCGTGGTGTAGAACTCCACCGCATAGCGGCCCTGCTCGCGCGGGCCGTAGCTGGACGCCTTGCGTCCGCCGAACGGCACGTGCGGGTCGACGCCGGCGGTGGGCAGGTTGACCATCACCATGCCCGCCTGCGCATGCCGCTTGAAATGCGTGGCGTGCTTCAGCGAGCGCGTGGCGATGCCGGCGCACAGGCCGAACTCGGTGTCGTTGGCCAGGGCCAGCGCGTGTTCGTAGTCGTCGGCCACCAGCACCGCGGCGACCGGACCGAACACTTCCTCGCGGGCGATGCGGTGCTGCGGCTGCGCGGCCACCAGCGCCGGGCGCAGGTAGTAGCCGCGGTGCGCGCACTCCAGCGCCTCGCCACCGTAGAGCAGTTCGGCGCCTTCCTCGCGGGCGATGCGCAGGTAGTCGCGGTCTTGGTCGAACTGGCTGGCGCTGGCGACCGGGCCGATGTCCACACCCGGCTCCAGCGCATGGCCGATCTTCAGCGCAGCCAGGCGCGTGCGCACACGTGCGACGAAGTCGTCGTGCACCGCGCGTTCGACGATCAGCCGGCTCGAGGCGGTGCAGCGCTGGCCGGTGGAGAAGTAGGCGCCGTTGACCGCGATCTCCGCTGCCAGGTCCAGGTCGGCATCGGCCAGCACCACCAGCGGATTCTTGCCGCCCATCTCCAGCTGGATCTTCAGCCCGCGCTCGGCGGCCTGCCGCAACAGCCGGTTGCCGGTGGGCACCGAGCCGGTGAAGCTCAGCGCATCGATGCCGCGCTCGCCGACCAGCGCCTGGCCGACCGTGCTGCCGCTGCCGAGTACCAGGTTGAACGCGCCGTTGGGCAGGCCGGCGCGGCTGAGGATCTCGGCCAGCGCCCAGGCGCAGCCGGGCACGATCTCCGCCGGCTTGAACACCACGGTGTTGCCGTAGGCCAGCGCCGGCGCGATCTTCCACGCCGGGATCGCCAGCGGAAAATTCCACGGCGCGATGATGCCGACCGTGCCGACCGGCTCGCGGGTGATCTCGACGTTGACCCCGGGCCGGGTGGAGGCCAGCGTCTCGCCGGGAATGCGCAGGGCCTCGCCAGCGAAGAACTTGAAGATCTGCCCTGCGCGCGCCGCCTCGCCGATGCTCTCCGGCAAGGTCTTGCCCTCTTCCGAGGCCAGCAGCGCGCCCAGTTCCTGCTTGCGCGCCAGGATCTCGCTGCCGACCGCGTCCAGCGCGTCGGCGCGCTGCTGCGGGGTGCTCGCAGCCCACGCCGACTGCGCCGCGTTGGCCGCGGCGATCGCCTCGCGCACCGCGGCCGCGTCGAGGCTGCCGGCTTCGCCGACCGGTGCCGACAGGTCGGACGGATTCTCGTCGGGGGCGAGGTCGTCGCCGGCCACCCAGCGGCCGTCGATGTAGCTCTGGAAACGTCGGGTCATGCCTACCTCCGTGCGGTTCTACAGCGCGCGCACGCCGCCCACGGCGAATCCGCTGTCGACGCGCTGCAAGGGATTGACCAGCGCCGCGCCGAACTCGGCCAGTTCGATCTCGAAGCGGTCGCCGGGCTGCGCCTGCACGCCGTCGGCGAAGCTCAGCGTGGCGGTACCGAAGAAATGCAGGTGCACGTCGCCGGGCACGCGGTGCGCGGCGTACTTGAAATGGTGGTATTCGAGATTGGCCAGCGAATGGCACATGTTGGCCTCGCCGGTGACGAAGGGCTTCTCCCAGATCACCGCATCGCCGCGGCGGATGCGGCTGTGGCCGCGCAGGTCGCGCGGCAGCGCGCCGCAGCGCAGTTCCGGGCCGACCGCGCAGGCGCGCAGCTTGGAATGGGCCAGGTACAGGTAGTTCTGGCGTTCGGTGACGTGGTCGGAGAACTCGTTGCCCAGCGCGAAGCCGAGCCGGTACGGCACACCGTCGGCGCCGATCACATACAGCCCGACCAGTTCCGGCTCCTCGCCGCCATCCAGGGCGAAGTCCGGCGACGGCAGCGGCGCGCCCGGCGCGACCAGAGTGCTGCCGTCGCCCTTGTAGAACCATTCCGGCTGCGCGCCGGGCTGGCCGTCGCGGGGGATGCCGCCGTCCACGCCGAGCTGGAAGATCTTCATCGAATCGGTGAGCGTGCCCTGTGCCGCCTGCTGCTGCAGGTTCTGGTGCATGGCATCGCGGGTGGCGGCGCTGCCCAGGTGGGTCAGGCCGGTGCCGGTGACGCGGCAATGCGCCGGGTCTGGATGAGTCAGCGGCGGCAGCACCCGGCCGGCCGCCAGCAGCGCGGCGTAGTCGAGCACGCGCTCGCCGCGCAGCTGATGCGCCTGCGCCTCCAGGCTGGCGCCGGCGGCCAGCGCCGCGTTGGCCAGCGCATAGGTGGACGCCACCTCGCGCAGCAGCCGCACCTGGCGGCCATCGTCTTCCACCACACCGACGCCGGGCGTCCCGGCGTCATCGAGCAACTGGATCAATCGCATGCATCGGTCGCCTGTCGAAATGCGGGCGCGCAGCGCGCGACGCGGGACAGGCGCGACGCGAAGCGCTCGTCGCTATTCTGGCCGGACGACCTATATGCAACAAATATCGGTTTTGGCTTAACGTATACGAACATTCATATCACTCTGAGTGCCATGCCCGCCGCCCCGCCCTGGTTCGTCCGCGCCCGCCTGAAGACCCGGCAGTTGATGCTGCTGCTGGCGATCGAGGAGGAAGGCAACATCCACCGCGCCGCCGAGACCTTGAACATGTCGCAGCCGGCCGCCTCCAAGCTGCTCAAGGACCTGGAGGACATGCTGGCGGTGCCGCTGTTCGAGCGCCTGCCGCGCGGCATGCGCGCCACCTGGTACGGCGAGGCGATGATCCGCCACGCGCGCATCGCCCTGGCCAGCCTGGGCGAGGCCGGCGCCGAGATCGAGGCGCTGAAGGCCGGCTATGCCGGCAGCGTGGCCGTCGGCGCGATCGCCGGGCCGGCGATGAGCCTGCTGCCGTCGGCGCTGGCCCAGGTCGGCGCTCAGCATCCGCTGCTGCGGGTGAGCCTGCGCGTGGACGGCAGCGACGTGCTGCTGGAGCAACTGGCGCAGAACAAGCTGGACATCGTGGTGGCGCGGCTGTTTGCCCGGCACGACAAGCGCCACCTGCACTACCAGGCGCTGGCCGAGGAAAAGGTCTGCGCCATCGCCCGCCCCGGCCATCCGCTGCTGGCGGGGCCGGTGCCGACGCTGGCGGTGCTGGCCGAGACGCCGTGGATCGTGCCGCCGGACGGCAGCGTGCTGCGCCACCGCTTCGAACTGATGTTCCAGAACGCCGGGCTGGAGGCGCCCAAGCGGGTGATCGAGACCTCAGCGCTGGTGGTGCTGCCGCAGTTGCTGCGCCATGGCGACGCGCTGGCGGTGGTGCCCGAGGACGTGGCCCGGCATTTCGCCGACCACGGCAGCGTGGCGATCGTGCCGGTGGCGCTGTCCTGCCGCATGGACGCCTTCGGCCTGATCACCCGCCGCGACTGGCTGCTGTCGCCCGGCGCGCGGATCGTGCTGCAGGCGCTGCAGGAGGCGGCGGCGACGGTCTACGGTGTCGCCGTGACGGCGACCCCGCCGTCGCTGCCTGCGGACGGCTGATCGCGTCGGGACTGAAGTCCCTCCCACAACGCGCCGCCCAGCAGCAGCGCCCGGCTGTTTGTGGGAGGGGCTTCAGCCCCGACGAGCGAAGCCGGATACCGCCTCCGCTGTTGCCCTGCCCGAACCGGTGCCCCCGCGACGCCCAGCCGCGCGACCGCGCTCAGGTCCAGCCGCCGTCCACCACGAACTCCTGCGCGGTGATCGCGCGCGCCTCGTCCGAGGCCAGGAACAGCGCCATGCGCGCGATGTCCTCCGGCATCACCTTGTCCGGCAGGCACTGGTTGCGCGCCAGTTCGCGCTCGCCGGCCTCGTCCAGCCACAGGGTGACCTGGCGTTCGGTCATCACCCAGCCCGGGGTCAGCACGTTGATGCGGATCCGCGCCGCGCCCAGGTCGCGGGCCAGGCCGCGGGTCAAGCCGTTCACCGAGGACTTGGCGGTGGCGTACACCGGGTAGCCGCCGGTCTTGCTCTGCCAGCCGGTGGAGCCGAGGTTGACGATGGAACCGCCGCCCAGCCGCTGCATGCCCGGCACCACCGCCTGGATGGCGAAGAACGCCGCACGCTGGTTGATCGACACGCAGCGCTCCCAGTACTCCGGGGTCACCGCCTCCAGCGCATGGCGGTCGTCGCTGCCGACGTTGTTGAGCAGCACGTGGAAGTCGCCCAGCTCGGCCGCCGCCTCGCCGATCGCCGCCTGCAGCGCGGCTACGTCGGTGACGTCGCAGCGACGCCACCACGGCGCGGTCAGGCCGGCCGCGGCCAGCCGCTCGGCCAGCGCG
>NZ_AQOI01000358.1:0-2201 GCF_000364665.1 Xanthomonas sp. SHU 199 | reverse complement strand
CCCCGCCATTTTCGCATGCTAGTTAGCGGGATTGGTGAGGTCCAAGATGCACTCCCGTCCAATGGCTGCCCTGCAACGGCACGCCTGGACCAATTGAATCGGGATGCATCGGCATGGAGATCGGAATACTGGGTGGCGGCATTGCAGGCTTGAGCATGGCCCTCGCATTGCACAAGCAGGGCCACACCCTCCGCGTCTATGAACGTCGGAGCGGGCCGGCCACCATGGGCGCTGGCGTGACGCTTTGGCCCAACGCGGGTTTTGTGCTGCAAGAACTCGGGTTGTTGGAGGATGTCGGGGCGGTGGGCGGTCGGCCAGTATCGGTACACCGCAAAGACGCAGCGGGTAACGCGCTGGGAGGCCTGGACATCACGCTGCTGGACCAACTCATGGGCTACCCGACCCATACGATCCTGCGCCAAGACTTGCAGGCGGTACTGCTGGACCACGTGGCACGCGCTGGTATCCAGGTGGAGTTCGGGCATCGGGCGATAGCGATTGATCTGGATGCCGGCGGCAAGGCCGTGGCACGGTTCGAGAACGGGAAGAGCATCTGCCCGGATCTGCTCATTGGCGCGGATGGCCGCATGGGCTCGGTGGCGCGCAAGTTCGTCGCAGGGGACAACACGCCCATCTACCAGGGGTTCGTGAACTGGATCGGCGTTGCACAGGGCAATGGCCCATTGCTGAGCGACATGGCGATTCATGACTACTGGGGGGCTGGCGACCGTTTCGGCTGCGTGCCGATCCGGACGGATCTGGTGTACTGGGCCGCCGCGCAGGCGCGGCCATTGCCCGAGGCGACGCCAGCAGCGGAGATGCGCAAGGAAGTGATGGATCTTTTTGCAGGATGGCCGGAGCCGGTCGCCCGCCTCATCGAAGCCACGCCGGCCCAATCCATCCAACTGATCGCCGTGCACGACGTCGAGCCGCTGCACACGTGGAGCCGAGCAAACGTACTGCTCGTCGGCGATGCGGCGCACGCGCCACTGCCGACCTCTGGCCAGGGTGCCTGTCAGGCCCTGGAAGACGCCTGGCATCTGGCGCGGTGCCTCGAAGAGACCGGCGGCGTGCTGGATCGAGCATTATCGCGTTTTGCCGCAGTCCGCGGACCAAAGACCACAAAGCTGGCAGAGCAGGGCAGAATGTTCGCGCGCGGCCTGTTCGCCCAAGACCCCGAAACCTGCCGTCTTCGCAACGAGCGCGCCAAGGCGTCCGATCCATTGCGTGATGCCCAGGCCATGGCGGCAGGATGGTCGCAGGGGTTGCCGATGGCGTACTGCACTGGCGGTGGGCCGGCGAGTGGTGCTGGCAGTCTGTATCGCCTCTGACAGACAGTCTTGATCCGAGCGTCGCGTGGCAGTTCCGCTGCAGCATGCATTCCACGAATCCGGGGAACCATTTCATTGGGCTGCTACGTCACAGAGGTGCGGAGTAGCCGACAGGCTTGATAAGGCATGGGCGCCGACTGCGCGCAGCGAAGGGATCGTTGCGCCAGCCTGAATAAGATGTTAAAAGGATTTCCAACTCAACGCGCATCACGCATTACTAGTGCTTTGCGTCACGCTTATTTCCTGCAAAAAGCGCGCGTTGTCCTCATATGAGCAAGGAGCACGTATGACCAAGCCATTTCAAGATCGAGAGCCCTCCGTCCTCGGAAACGCCAATGTCCGGGAGCCTCAGCAAGAGGCTTTCGACGCGCTTAACCAACACGCAACTGGCGGAGGCGAACCGCGCGAGGTCGGGATCATTCTGCCCGTAGGCTGCGGCAAGTCAGGCACTATAACTCTCACACCGTTCGCATACCGTGCTGCGCGCGCGCTCGTCATCGCGCCTGGGGTGTCAATCGCCGACCAGTTGGCCGCCGATTTCGACCCGAGCAATCCCAAGATGTTCTACATCAAATGCAACGTGCTTGATGGCGGGCCGTATCCAGAGCCGGTCCGGGTTGCTGGGAAGACGGTCAATCGAGCTGACATGGATGCCGCAGACGTGGTGGTTACCAATGTCCAGCAACTGCAAGGCGAGGACAACAAATGGCTGACATCGCTTCCTGAAGACTACTTTGACCTGATCATCTTCGACGAGGGTCACCACAGCGTCGCAGCCAGCTGGGAGGCAATAAAAAGGAAATTTCCAGCGGCTAAAGTCGTCAACTTCAGTGCGACGCCGGTGCGCGCCGATGGCCAGATCATGGCTGG
>NZ_AQOI01000357.1:0-685 GCF_000364665.1 Xanthomonas sp. SHU 199 | reverse complement strand
GGAACGCATCGAGAGCGGCTGGTGGGACGACGGCGACGTGCGCCGCGACTACTACGTCGTGCGCACCCGCCAGGGCCAGCGCGCCTGGGCCTTCGCCCCGGCCGACGCGCCGGACGCACTGATGCTGCACGGCTGGTTCGCATGAGCCACACCCCGCCGCATCCGCGCATGCCGCCGCGCCTGCGGCTGCTGCCGACGCCTGCCCCTGCGCCAACCAGCGCGCCCGCCGCCAGCGTGCCGTCCACTCCTGTGGACTCCACCCTGCCCGACTACGCCGAACTGCATTGCCTGTCCAACTTCAGCTTCCAGCGCGGCGCCTCGCATCCCTGGGAACTGTGCGAGCGCGCGCTGCACCATGGCTACCGCGCCCTGGCGATCACCGACGAATGCAGCCTGGCCGGCATCGTGCGCGCGTGGCAGGCGGCCCGGGACATGGGCCTGCACCTCATCGTCGGCAGCGAGATCCAATTCGAGCACGGCCCCAAGCTGGTGCTGCTGGCCGAGACCCTGCACGGCTACCAGCGCCTGTGCCGGCTGATCACCCTGGCCCGGCGCCGCGCCGACAAAGGCAGCTACCGCGCGCTGCGCGAGGATCTGGCCAGCGCGGACGACGGCGCCGGCCTGCTGTGCCTGTGGCTGCCGCGCGGCGACGCCGACGACGCCGCGGACGGCGCCTGGCTGCAGG
>NZ_AQOI01000356.1:0-2689 GCF_000364665.1 Xanthomonas sp. SHU 199 | reverse complement strand
TCTACACCTCCGGTTCCACCGGAACCCCCAAGGGGGCCCAGAACGAGCACCGCGCCCTCGTCAACCGCCTGGTCTGGATGCAGCAGGCCTATCGCCTCGACGCCCGCGATGTCGTCGTGCAGAAGACCCCCTTCGGCTTCGACGTGTCGGTCTGGGAGTTCTTCTGGCCCCTGCTGAGCGGGGCCACCCTAGCCCTGGCGCCGCCGGCCGCGCACAAGGATCCCGATGCCCTGGCCGCACTGTTCGTGCACCACGGCGTGACCACCGCGCACTTCGTGCCCTCCATGCTGGCCCTGTTCCTGCAGGCCGCCGGCGTCGAACGCTGCACCGCGCTGCGCCACCTGATCTGCAGCGGCGAGGCCCTGCCCGCCAGCAGCGTGCGCCTGGCCCAACAGCGCCTGCCCTGGACCGCTCTCCACAACCTCTACGGCCCCACCGAAGCGGCGATCGATGTGACCGCCTGGACCTGCCCGCCCGCCTTCGCCGGGGAGAGCGTGCCGATCGGCCGTCCCATCGCCAACACCACCATCTACCTGCTCGACGGCAACAGCCAACCGGTGCCGCTCGGCGCCGTCGGCGAGCTGCATATCGGCGGCGTCGGCGTGGCCAGAGGGTACTTGAACCGCCCCCAGCTCACCGCCGAGCGCTTCCTCCCCGATCCCTTCGCCGCCGACCCTGGCGCGCGCCTGTACCGCACCGGCGATCTGGCGCGCTACCGCGCCGATGGCGCCATCGAGTTCCTCGGCCGCATCGACCACCAAGTCAAGCTGCGCGGCTTCCGCATCGAACTGGGCGAGATCGAGGCGCGCATCGCCGAACATCCTGCCGTGCACAGCACCGTCGTACTGGCCCTGGGCGAGGCGGCGCACATGCGCCTGGTCGCCTATGTCGTCCCACGCGAGACGTCCGCCGATGCGCCCAGTGATGCGCTGGTTACCACGTTGCGGACGTTCCTGGCCCGCACTTTGCCCGACTACATGGTGCCGGCCGCGTTCGTGTGCCTGCCCGCCCTGCCGCTGAGCGCCAACGGCAAGCTCGACCGCAAGGCCTTGCCCGCGCCGCAGGACGAGGCCTTCGCCCGGCACGCCTATGCACCGCCCCATCCTGGCACCGAGACCATCCTCGCCGACGCCTGGGGCCGGTTGCTGGGGCACGAGCGGATCGGCCGCCACGACCAGTTCTTCGCCCTCGGCGGCAACTCCCTGCTCGCCGTGCGCCTGCTCAGCCGCATCGAGGCAGCCTGCGGCGTCCGCCTGTCGCTGGCCGAGGTCTTCGCCCACCCGACGCTGCGCGAACTGGCACACGCCGTCACACGCCATCAGGCCGGCGCCGCCACGTCGTCGTTGCCGGCCATCGTCCCGGTCCACCACGGCGACACGCTGCCGCTATCCTTCGCCCAGCAGCGCCTGTGGTTCCTGGCCCAGCTCGAGGGCACCGGCACCGCCTACCACATGCCCGGTGCGCTGCGCCTGCGCGGCGACCTCGACCCGCTCGCCCTGCGCCGCGCCCTGGACGCCCTGCTCCAGCGGCATGCCGCCTTGCGCACCGTCTTCGCCACCAGTGCCGATGGTCAACCGCTGGCGCACCTGCTGCCCGCCGGACAGGCCTTCCCTCTGGTCGAGCACGACCTGGGCACCCAGCCCGATCAGGCCGCGGCCATCGCCAGGCTCGCCCACGACGAAGTCCTCGCCCCCTTCGACCTGGCGCGCGGCCCACTCATCCGCGGCCGCCTGCTGCGCCTGGGACAGGCCGACCACGTCCTGCTGATCACCCAGCACCACATCGTCTCCGATGGCTGGTCGCTGGGCATCCTGATCAACGAACTCGGCACGCTCTACCGGGCCATGCTCGCCGGCCAGCCCGATCCGCTGCCGCCGCTGGCCGTGCAGTACCCGGACTACGCCGCCTGGCAGCGACGCTGGTTCACCGCCGAGCGCCTGGGCAAGCAACTGGACTACTGGAGCCGCTGCCTGGCCGATGCGCCAGTCCTGCTCACCCTGCCGACCGACCGACCACGCCCGGCCACGCCGTCCCATGCCGGCGCCAGCGTGCCGATCGTGCTCGATGCCACGCTGACCCGCGCACTCAAACGCCTCGGCCAGCAGCACCAGACCACCCTGTTCATGACCCTGGCTGCCGCCTGGGCTGCCGTGCTGGCGCGCCTGGCCGGCCAGCACGACGTGGTCATCGGTACCCCCTCGGCCAACCGCAGCCGGCAGGAGATCGAGCCGCTGGTCGGCTTCTTCGTCAACACCTTGCCGCTGCGCATCGACCTGTCCGGCGAGCCGACAGTCGGCGCCCTGCTCGAACGCGTACGCGCCGCCGCCCTGAGTGCCCAGGACCACCAGGACGTTCCCTTCGAGCAGATCGTCGAGCGGATCAATCCGCCACGACAGCTTGAGCACGCCCCGCTGTTCCAGGTCCTGTTCGACTGGCAGAACAACGATCCTGGCACGCTCGACCTGCCCGGCCTGCTGACCGAACCGCTGGCCACGCCCTTCGACCGGATCAAGTTCGACCTGGAGCTCAGCCTGGGCGAGGTCGGCGACGTCATCCAGGGCCACCTCCACTACGCCACCGACCTGTTCGATGCAGCCACCATCACGCGCCAGGCCGGCTACCTGCTGACCCTGCTCGCGACCATGGTCCAGGCCGACGACCAGCCGCTGTCCCGCATCGACCTGCTGGC
>NZ_AQOI01000355.1:0-4038 GCF_000364665.1 Xanthomonas sp. SHU 199 | reverse complement strand
GGCTGCGTTCGCTCAGGCGCAGCCACAGGGCCCCGCCGCGGTCGGCGGCGGTGACCAGCGCGGCCTGCGCGCTGCGCGCGAGCGCCCCCGGCAGGTTGCCGGGATGCAGGCCATGGGTCTCCAGGGCGGGCGGCAGCAGCGCCTGCAGACGCCGATGCAGATGACGATGACGATGCGCGACCATGTCCGGTTCTCCCCCGACGGCTCAGCGCAGCGACGCGCCGAGTTCGTACCAGTCGATCCGGCGGGTGATCCACATGATCGCGCCGAGGATGCCGAACAGCAGCAGCGAGCCCATCAGCAAGGCGTTGTCTTCCGAGGCCAGCAGGCCGTACAGCGCGCCGTACAGCACGGTGAGCATGCTGGCAAAGCCGGCCGCGCGCAGGCGGCTGCGCAAGACCCCGGACAGGTAGAAGAACTGCAATCCGATGCAGGCCACCGCCGAGACCAGATAGGCCTGCCAGAACGGGATGTGCTCGGACAGGCTGAGCAGCAGCAGGAAGAAGATCGCCAGCGCCAGGCCCACCAGCAGATACTGCAGCGGATGGATCGGCAGGCGCTTGATCAGCTCGAACAGGCCGAAGGCGACGAAGGTCAGCACCACGAACAGCAGGCCGTACTTGCTGGCGCGCTCGGCCTGGGTATACACGTCCACCGGGTCGACCAGGTCCACGCGCAAGGCGTCGAGATCCTGTCCGCCGGAGGCCAGCTGCGCCTGCGCGCCGGTCGCCAGCGACGACAGCGCCCAGCTCGCCTGGAACCCCTGCGCGGTGATGCGGCGCTCGTTGGGCAGGAAGCGGCCGCCGAACAGCGGATGCGGCCACGGCGAGTTCAGCGCGATCTGGTTGTCGTCGCCCACCGGCACGATCGACAGCGCCTGGGTGCCGTCGAGCACGAATTCCATCTGCACCTCGTGCAGGTCGGTCAGCCGGCCCTGCTGCGTATCGCGCAATGCCGGCAGCACCGCGTGCACGCCCTTGGAGATGTTGGCCAGCCCTTCCGAGCCGGGCTGCAGCGGCAGCGCGCGGCCGTCGGCGCGCAGATTCGGCGTGCCGACCAGGCCGCGCACGTCCTGCAGGCCGATCGCCAGATACGGCGTGCCGTACTGGCGGCGGTCGACAGCGGCATAGTCGAGATCGTCGAACTCGGCCTTGAGCCGCGCATGCCAGCTGTACACCTGCACCTTGAACAGGCCGATGTGGCGCTGCGCGGGCTTCAGTTCGCCTTCGACCTGCAGCCGCCGCGGCGCCTGCAGCACGTAGCCGGTCTCGATCTCGCGCTTGGTCACCCGCTTGCCGTCGGCGTCGAGTAGGGCGACCTCACGCTCCTGGGTCCACGGGATCACCCGCAGCGGGCCGAGCAGGCGCTGTTCGCCGGCCTTGCTCTGCGACACCCGCTCCACCGCCTCGTCGCGGTAATGCTGGCGGTCCTGCACGGTGCCGCGAATCATCAGCAGCGGGATCAGCAACAACAGGATCAATCCGCCGATGGTGGCGAATCGCAACAGCAGCTTCAGGGATTTCATGGCGACCTCTCGGTTGGGAGGGAGCCAGCATGCGACCGCTGCGTGGGTGGGGTTTGAGGCGAATTTGAAGTGGGTGTGAAGTGCGGGAAATGGGGAATGGGGAATGGGGATTGGAAAGCCGGCGTACTTGCGACGCGGTGTGCGCCCCCACTGTGGGAGGGACTTCAGTCCCGACGAGGGAACGCCGGCAGGCCGCCTCGGCGCGCCCGCGCACGAATCGATCCGGCTCAGGCCAGCGGCAACGCCAGGCAGGCCACCGCGCCGCCGCCGTCGCGGTTGCGCAGGCTGGCGTCGCCGCCGTGCAGGCGCGCCACCTCGCGCACGAACGGCAGGCCGAGGCCGGAGCTGCGCTGGCCGGTGGCCGGGCGCGCCAGCGAGTAGAAGCGCTCGAACACCCGCTCCAGCGCGTAGTCGGGAACGCCCGGGCCGGCGTCCTCTACCGTCAGCAGCACGCGCGCGTCGGCGCCGCGTTCGGCACGCAGCACGATGACCGCGTCCTCCGGGGAGAACGCGATGGCGTTGTCGAGCAGGTTGTGCAGCGCCTGCCGCAGCAGGTAGGGATCGCCCGACACCACCAGGGTCGGATCCGGCGCCTGCACCTGCAGCTGCAGGCCGCGCGCCTGCAGTTGCGGCGCCAGCGCTTCGGCCAGGTCCGCGCACAGCGGCGCCAGCGCCACCTGTTCGCGCCGCTGCAGCCAGCCGTGCTGTTCCACCTCGGCCAGCGCCAGCAGCTTGTCGATGGTCTCGGTGAGGCGCTGCTGCTGCTCGGCGATGTTGCGCACGAAGCGCTGCCGCTCCGGTTCCGGCAGCGGCTCCTGCAGCAGTTCCGCCGCGCCGCGGATCGCGGCCAGCGGGCTCTTCATCTCGTGGGTCAGCGACTGCACGTACTGCTCGACGTACTGCTTGCCCTCCAGCTTGCGGCGCATGGTCTCCAGCGCACGGCCGAGATCGCCGATCTCATCGCGGCGCGGCGGCGGCGGCGGCACCGGCGCACCGGCACTGACCGCCTGCGCATAGCGGTTGAGCCGGCCGATGCCGCGCAGCAGGCCCCAGGTCATCAGGATCCCGATCAGCGCGGAGATGCCGATCAGCCAGGCGCCGCGCAGCAGGATGCTGCGCTGGCTGGCGACGATGAACGGCTCGATGCTGCGGTTGGGCTGGGACAGGGTCAGCACGCCAATCAGCCGCTGCGGGTCTGCCGGATCGTAGACCGGCGCGGCCACGTGCATCACCGTGTGGTTGGGGTCGCCGTCGGCCTCGGGGCTGGAGCGGGCGCCGTACTCGCCGCGCAGGGTGCGGTACACGTCGTTCCAGCGCGAGTTGTCGCGGCCGATGTCCTGTCCGCGCGAATCGAACACCACGATACCCGCCGCATCGGTGAGGGTGACGCGGTAGTCGACGCTGTGCTTGGGAAAACGCCAGACCATCGCGCGCGGATCGCGCCGCTGCGCCGCGGCCAGGTCGCGGGCGAAACGGCCGCTGGCGATGCGCCCGTCCTTGAGATCCTGCGCGGCCATCTGCGCCAGCACGTTGGCCGCGTCCACCAGGGTCGATTCCATCGCCTGGCGCACGCCCGGCTTGACCTCGTTGACGAACACCCGCATCACGAAGAAGGCGGCCACGCCGACGATCAGGAAGAAGCCCAGGAACAGCTTCAGCCCCAGCCGCACCTCAGGCCTCCAGCGCGTAGCCGAGGCCGCGGTGGGTGCGGATCGGATCGTCGGTGGCGCCGGCCGCGCGCAGCTTGGCGCGCAGGGTCTTGATATGGGTGTCGACGGTGCGGTCGGCACTGTCGGCGCTGCTGTCCCAGCCGCGGTCCATCAGTTGCGCGCGACTGAGGATGGCGCCGGGCCGCTGCAGCAGCGCTGCCAGCAACGCATACTCGTAGCGGGTCAGGTCCAGCACCGCACCGCGCCAGCGGATGCGGCGGCCGTCGCGGTCGATGGCGAAATCGCCGTGCTGCTGCCAGCCGGCCTCGGCATTGCCGACGACCACCGCCGGGCGCCGCAACCGCGCCCGCACCCGCGCCACCAGCTCGCGCGGCGAGAACGGCTTGGCCATGTAGTCGTCGGCGCCCAGTTCCAGGCCGAGCACGCGGTCGATCTCCTCGTTGCGCGCGGTCAGGAACAGCACCGGCACCTGGCTGAAACCGCGCAGCGTGCGGCACACCTCGAACCCGCTCAGATCCGGCAGGCCCACGTCCAGCACCACCACGTCGATGCCGCCCTCGCGCAACTGCGCCAGCGCCTCGCGGCCGAGCTGGCAATGCCGCACCGCGTAGCCCTCGCTACGCAGCGCGTACAGCACGGTATCGGCGATGGCGGATTCGTCCTCGACCACGAGGACACAGGCGGCGGCAGGCGTGGACATGGCGCGCAGCATAGCCGTCGCGCGGGTGCCGCGGCAGTCCGTGCGGCCATTCCGCGGCACCGCTCGTGGATCGGCACGGAACCCGACGCGCACCCGCGGCGCGTCAGCTGTCGCTGCCGCCGCGCGCGTTGGCCGCGCCCGGC
>NZ_AQOI01000354.1:0-416 GCF_000364665.1 Xanthomonas sp. SHU 199 | reverse complement strand
CGGGTTCGCAGATGGCGCAGGCCGAGCCGTCGGACAAGGCGTCGGAAGCGGCGTGATGTGTAGCAGGCGCCGTTGTCGGTCAACACGCGCTCCAAGCGCACGCCCAGGCTGCGGTAGTAGCGAACCGCCTGCATCAGGGCCCTGCAGGCACTGAGACCGCGCTCATCGGGCTCGATGGTGCCGAAGGCCACGCGGGAGTGATCGTCGATGGCCAGGTGGACGTACTCCCAGCCAATGCCACGGGAGGTGACCGTCCGATCATCGGTCACGCGGTGGCCGGGCTGGCGGAAACGGGCCAGTTTCTTGATGTCCAGATGCAGCAGTTGGCCGGGTTGGGCGTATTCATAGCGATTGTCCGGCAGCGCCGGTTCCAGCTCGGCCAGCCGGTGCAGGCCGGCGCGGCGCAGCAACCGGGC
>NZ_AQOI01000353.1:0-7076 GCF_000364665.1 Xanthomonas sp. SHU 199 | reverse complement strand
TGGCCGCTGTGGCTGCGCGATGCGCTGCGCGCCGACTGGCCGCAGCAGGCCGAGGCGATCTTCGCCGCCAGCCAGCAGCCGGCGCCGCTGTGGCTGCGCGTCAACCGCCAGCGCGACACCCGCGACGCCTACCTGCAGGAACTGGCCGCGGCCGGCATCGCCGCGCAGGCCTCGCCGCTGCTGGCCGATGCGATCCGGCTGGAGACACCGCTGGCGGTGGGGGCCTTGCCGGGCTTCGCCGAGGGGCGCGTGTCGGTGCAGGACGGTGCGGCGCAACAGGTCGCCGACGTGCTGGCGCCAGCGCCGGGCGCGCGCGTGCTCGACGCCTGCGCGGCCCCCGGCGGCAAGTCCGCGCATCTGCTCGAACGCGATCCCAGTCTGCGCCTGACCGCGCTGGACGTGGACGCGCGGCGCCTGGCGCGGGTCGGCGAGACCTTCGCGCGCACCGGTGCCGGCGCGCAGGCGCAGTTGCAGGTCGCCGATGCGGCGCAGCCGCAGGACTGGTGGGACGGGGTGCCGTTCGACTCGGTGCTGCTCGACGCGCCGTGTTCGGCCACCGGCATCGTGCGCCGCCAGCCGGACGTGCTGCTGCACCGCCGCCGCGAGGACGTCGTGGCGCTTCAGGCGCTGCAGGCGCGCCTGCTCGACGCCGCCTGGCAGGTGCTGCGGCCGGGCGGGGTGCTGGTCTACGCCACCTGTTCGCTGCTGCAGGACGAGAACGCGCGGCAGGTGCAGGCCTTGCTGGCGCGGCAGCCCGGTGCAGCGCTGGAGGACCCGGGCGAAGCCTGCGGGCATGCCTCCGGCGGCGGCCGCCAGCGCTTCCCCGGCGAGCAGGACTGCGACGGTTTCTACTACGCAAGGTTCCGCAAGACGGCATGAACCGGCGCCGGTATCATCGCTTCCCATGCTGAAGACCCGCGCCTCCCGAGAGTTCTGGTTGTTGGCCATCCTGGCCGTGCTGGTGCTCGGCGCCGGCCTGGGCCTGCGCGATCCGCACCCGGCCGACGAGCCGCGTTTCGCACTGGTCGCCAAGCAGATGGTGGAGAGCGGCAACTGGCTGTTCCCGCACCGCGGCAACGAGCTGTACTCGGACAAGCCGCCGATGCTGATGTGGCTGCAGGCGAGTTTCTACACGCTGTTCGGCAACTGGCGGGTGGCCTTCCTGCTGCCGTCGCTGCTGGCCGGGCTGGGCACGCTGGCCTGCGTCTACGACCTCGGCCGGCGGCTGTGGACACGCCGCGTCGGCATGTACGCGGCCTACGCGCTGCTGTTCGCCTTCCACTTCACCTACCAAGCGAAGAAGGCGCAGATCGACCCGTTGGTGGTGTTCTTCATCACCCTGGCCAACTACGCGCTGCTGCGCCACCTGTTGCGCGGGCCGGACTGGCGGTTGTGGGCGCTGGGCTGGTTCGCCGCCGGGCTGGGCACGATCACCAAGGGCGTGGGCGTGCTGGCGCTGCTGATGCTGCTGCCGGCCGCGGCGGCGTCGCTGGCGCACTGGCGCGGAGTGCGGGTCGGCCTGCGCGATCCGCGCTTCTGGCTGGGGCCGCTGGCATTCCTGGCGGCGGTGTCGATCTGGCTGGTGCCGATGGTCGCCACCGCGTTGTCGAGCAACGCCCCCGAGTACCGCGCCTACCTCAACGACATCCTGTTCCGGCAGACCGCCGGCCGTTACGCCAAGTCCTGGGACCACGCGCACGGGCCGCTGTACTTCTTCGGGGTGATGCCCAGCATGTGGCTGCCGGTGCTGCTGGCGCTGCCGTGGGCGATCCCCGCCTGGGCGCGGCGCCTGCGCCGGCGCGACGCGCGCTATCTGCTGCCGCTGGCCTGGTGGGCGCTGGTGGTACTGTTCTTCTCGATCCCGACCGGCAAGCGCGACGTCTACGTGCTGCCGGCGCTGCCGATGCTGTGCCTGGCGATGGGGCCGCTCATTCCAGGGCTGTTGCGCAAGCCCGGGGTCAAGCGCCTGCTGCTGGCGTTCACCGCGCTGCTGACGTTGGCGCTGGGCGGCGTGGGCGCGGCGATCCTGCTGGGGCACGGCTTCCGCGCGAAGATGATGGAAGACCGCGGCATCGACCTGGCCACCGTGCAGGTGCTGGCCTGGATCCTGCTGGCGATCGGCCTGTGGGGCGTGGCCAGCCTGGCCGCGTTCGCGCGGCGCCGCCCGGAACTGGCGACGGTCTCGACCCTGACCATGGTCTGGGTGATGGCCGGCTTGCTGGTGTACCCGCTCATCAACATGTCCAGTTCCGCGCGCGGCGTGATGGAGTCGGTGGGGCGCCGCATCGGCCCGCAGGCCGAACTCGGCCTGGTCGCCTGGAAGGAGCAGAACCTGCTGATGGCCGATCGCCCGGCCACGACCTTCGGCTTCGTGGTGCCCTGGGACGAGCAACTGCGTCGCGGCATCGCCTGGCAGGCGCAGGCGCCGCAGCGGCGCTGGCTGCTGGTGCAGGAGGCGGCGATGCTGGGCTGCGTCGACCGCAACGCCAGCATCCTGGCCGGCGTGTCCAACCGACGCGACTGGTGGCTGGTCCCGGCCAGCGCCGTGCACGGCCACTGTGTGGTCACCCAGGACGACCGCGACCGCCTGCGCGAGCAGGACAAGGACCGCTTCGAATGAGCCGCACCCGCGCACCGCGGCGGTGTGCTGCGACTGCCGGTGGCGGCCAGCGCGTCGCGCGGGCCGGGGAGCGCGCATGCCGCCGCCGCTGATCCGGGTGATCAGCCGCGACAACGGCGGCGGCCTCAGCCGCGACCTGCAGGTGGTCGCCGACCTGCTGCGCGAGACCGGCCGCTACCGCGTGGAGGTGCTGGGCTTCGGCACCGTGCGCATGGCCAATCGGCTGCGCGAACTGCGCCTGTTCCTGCGCAGCCTGCTGTTCGGGCGTGCCGACCTGCAGATCTTCCTGGAGCGGGTGTATCCGCGCTGCCTGGGCAGCGGCCTGCGCAATGCCTTGATCCCCAATCCGGAGTGGTTCCGGCACAAGTGGCTGCGCTGCCTGCCGCGTTTCGCCCAGGTGCTGTGCAAGACCCGCCAGGCCGAGCAGCGGTTCTCCACGATGGCGCCGACCGCCTTCATCGGCTTTTGCAGCGACGATTGCTACCGTCCTGAGGTCCCGCGCGAACGCGCCTGCCTGCATGTGGCCGGGCGCAGTTCGGCCAAGGGCACGGCGCTGCTGCTGCAGACCTGGGCGCGGCACCCCGAGTGGCCGCGGCTGACGGTGGTGCAGAGCGCGAAGAAGTCCCACCCGATCGAGGCCGAGAACATCGACTACCTGACCGGCTACCTCGACCAGCAGGAACTGCGGCGGCTGCAGAACGCGCACCGCTTCCACCTGTGCCCCTCCGAGGTGGAGGGCTTCGGCCACTACATCATGGAAGCGCTGAGCGTCGGCGCGGTGGTGATCACCACCAACGGCGCGCCGATGAACGAGCTGGTGAGCGCCGAGCGCGGCGTGCTGATCGATCCGGTCGGCGAGGGGCCGGACAATTTCGGCGTGCGCTACCGGATCGAGGCCGCCGGCCTCGAGCAGGCGATGGCGCAGGCGCTGGCGCTGTCGCCGATGCAGTGCGACGCCCTGGGCACAGCCGCGCGCGGCTTCTTCGAGACGCGCCGGCGCGAATTCGGCGAGCGCCTGCGCGCGGCCGTGGCCGATCTGCTCGGGGAGGCGGCGCCGCCCGCCGCGCCGGCCAGCCGCGGCGCCGATCGCGAACAGGTCAGGCCGGGTTAGGGAAGCGCCCCGGATCATCGCCGACCACCCCCACCCCGACGGCTTCCCTCCTTGATGTCCCAGCCCATCGCGCCACGCCATGCCGTTTCCGCGTTCTCGCGCCAGTCTCTGGCCGAGCGAGGCGCGGCGCTCGCGCTGCTGTGCCTGCCGGCGCTGGTGATCAGCATGCCCAGCGGCCTGCTGCCGTTCGGCCTGCTGCTGCTGGCGACCAGCCTGCTGGCATTGCCGCAGCTGCGCCAGGCGGTGGCGCCGATGCAGCCGTCGCTGCGCTGGCTGTGGATCCTGGCGCTGCTGGTGATCGGGCTGTCGCTGTGCTCGGTGCTGTACTTCGGCCAGCCGCTGAAGGACATCGACAACCGCACCCGTTTCCTGGTGCTGCCGTGGGCGGCGCTGTGGACCTATGCGCTGCGGCCGCCGCAGCGCCTGCTGTGGTGGGGCGCGCTGCTTGGCATCCTCGCCGCCCTGGTGCTGGCCAGCGTGCAGGTGTTGCAGGGCCAGCCGCGTGCCGAGGGCTGGACCAACGCCATCGTGCTGGCCGACGTGGTGCTGATGCTGATGGTGCTGGCGGTGTTCTGCCGGCCGCGCGGCCAGTGGCCGTGGGCCGCCGCCGCGGTGGTCGCCGGCGGCATCGTCATCCTGCTCAGCGGCAGCCGCGGCGTGTGGCTGGGCGTCCTGCTGCTGCTGGTGGTCAGCGCGCTGTGCCTGCGCTGGCGCGACAGCGCGACGCGGCTGATGATCCTGGGCGCGTGCACCGCGCTGGCGGCGGTGCTGGTGCTGAGCGTGCCGGCGCTGACCAAGCAGACCCGCCTGGCCGAACTGCACCACGACGTGCAGCGCTACGAACGCGGCGACAGCGATTCCTCGGCCGGCGCGCGCATCGAACGCCTGCAGGTGGCGGCGGCGACCTTCGTCGAGCACCCCGTGGTCGGGGTCGGCGTGGGCCGTTTCGACAATGCCATGCTGCGCCTGCCCGACTGCCGCAAGGGCTTCGTCGAGCGCTGCCACCTGGGCCACGCGCACAACGACCTGGCCGAGTGGAGCGCGACCCAGGGCCTGCCCGGTACCGTGCTGATCCTGATGGTGTATGGGGTGCCGCTGTGGCTGCTGCTGCGCCTGTACCGGCGTCGGCCGCAGCCGCAATTCCACGGCGCGGCGGCGGCCGGGATCATGGTGGTGGTGGCCTACGTGCTGTGCGGCATGACCCAGTCGATGTTCGCGCACCAGGTGAGCACCGGCTTTTACGTAGCGTTGGTCGGCGTGCTGATCGGGCTGGCGGCGCGCGAGGCGGAGCCGGGCCCGGGCGCTGAAGGCGCCACGCGAAGCCGGTAGACTGCCGATCCCGCATCGCCGGGCGGCCAGGCGCCGGGCGCCGACCGCCGGCACCGCGCCTGACTTCCGGATACCGCGCGCCATGGCCGACGCTGCCGCCGCCACCCTGCCGCTGAGCCTGGTGGTGATGACCTACAACGAGGCCGCCAACATCGCGCGCTGCCTGGACAGCGTGCCGTTCGCCGCCGACAAGCTGGTGGTGGATTGCGGCAGCACCGACGACACCGTGGCGATCGCCCGCGCACATGGCGCGCGCGTGGTCGAGCAGGCCTGGCTGGGCTTCGGCCCACAGCGCAACTTCGCCTCCACCCAGGCCGCGCACGACTGGATCCTGGTGCTGGACGCGGACGAGTTCCTGTCCGACGCGCTGCGCGCCGAGTGCCTGGCGCGGCTGCCGCAACTGCTCGCCGAGGATCGCGTGGATGCAGTGTGGCTGCGCCGCAGCACCTGGTACATGGGCGCGCCGATGCGCTGGTACAAACCGATGGTCGGCGAGCGCCTGGCGCGGCTGTACCACCGCGGCCGCGCGCGCTGGAGCGACGCGCGGGTGCACGAGTCGCTGCGCTTCGAAGGCCCCAGCGCCGCGTTCGCACCGCCGTTCAACCACCTGCACAACCCGACCCTGGTGCACAAGCAGCTCAAGGTGCTGCGCTACGCCGAACTCAAGGCGCTCGGCTGGCGCGACAAGCGCAAGCCGGTGAGAATGTGGCAGAGCCCGTTCGTGTTCGCCGGCGCCTTCCTCAAGGACTATCTGCTGCGGCTGGCCTTCCTCGACGGCTGGCGCGGCTTCGTGGTGGCGCAGACCGCGGCCAGCTACGCGCTGTACAAGCGCATGCGCTACTACGAGATGCAGATCAACCCGGCCTCGGTGGAGCAGGCGCGGGCGCAACTGCAACGGCACGATCTGGAGCACTGATGAGCAAGCACTATCTGCTGTACGGGTCCGAGCGCTACGCGCTGGCGATTCTGCGCCCGCTGCAGGCGGCGATCCGCGCGCGCGGCGACCAGGCGGCGTGGTTCTTCGACGGCCCCGGCGCCGAGGACCTGAGCGCCGACGAGCGCCACCTGGCGACGGTGGAGGAGGTGCTGGCGTGGGATCCGTACGCGGTGATCACCTCCAGCAACGCGGTGCCGCATTTCTTCCCCGGGGTGAAGGTCGAGACCTTCCACGGCTTCGACGCCGGCAAGCCGCGGCACATCTACGTGCGCGGGTTCTTCGACCTGTACTGCACCACCGGCCCACGCGACACCGCCGCGTTCGGCGCGCTGGCGCGCAAGCTCGGCCACTTCGCGGTCAAGGAGACCGGCTTCCCCAAGATCGATCCGTTCATGCGCGAGATCGGCGCGGAGCTGGCGCCGGTGCGGCAGCCGCCGGTGATCCTGTACCACTCCACGTTCTCGCCGTCGTGGAGCGCGGCCGGCATCCTCCACGACGAGGTCGCGCGGCTCTCGCGCAGCGGCGAATGGCGCTGGATCGTCACCTTCCATCCGAAGATGGACCCGGCGATGGTCGCGCGCTACCGCGCGCTGGAGAGCGAGTACCTCCGTTTCGCCGACAACGACAACATCCTGGAGCTGTTCCCGCAGGTGGACATGATGTGCTCGGACACCTCGTCCGCGCTCAACGAGTTCCTGCTCACCTACAAGCCGGTGGTGACCTTCAAGAACCGGCGTCCGGGGCCGCAGCTGATCGACATCGACGATCCGGCGCAGTTCGAGCCGGCGATCCGTCGCGCGCTGCAGCGGCCGCCGGAACTGATGGCGGCGATCCGCGAATTCGCCGATGGCCTGCATCCCTACCGCGACGGCCAGTCCAGCGAGCGCGTGCTGCGCGCGATCGACGACTTCGTCGCCGAGGGCGCGCGCAACCCGCGGCGCAAGCCGCTGAACCTGTGGCGCAAGCTGAAGATCCGCCGCCGCATCGGCTACTGGGGCCGCGGCGCGCGGCGCTGACGCGTACCGCTGCCGCACCCGCTCACCAGCGCAGCCGCCGCTGCGCCAGCGCCGCGCCAAGTT
>NZ_AQOI01000352.1:0-4270 GCF_000364665.1 Xanthomonas sp. SHU 199 | reverse complement strand
TGAAGTCCCTCCCACAAGAGCAGGTGTCGGCACTCGTGGCTGGCCCAAATGCTTGCTCAGCCCGGTGCCCGCTCGATGTTGGTCGCCAGCACGCGACGACTGGCCCGCCGCCAGCGCGCGACGGCGCTTGAAGCCGCGCAACGTGCGTTGGCCCCCTGTGGGAGGGACTTCAGTCCCGACGCGGGGATGTCTCACCTCGCGGACGATGCGCTTCCCGCGACATCGCTGGAGATTCAAAGAGACGCGTTGCAGAGTACCAGCCTTGGCGACCTTCTCCGCGACAACGCGGCCATGCCGCACACGATCATCGGCTCAGCGCTTGGGTGCCGGCACTTCGCGGTTATGGCGGTCGATGGAGTACCAGCGGCCGCCCTGCATTGGTGTATGGCCGTCGGCGTCGGGCGTGCCGGTACTGCAGCCGTCGCAGACCTTGGCGACGCCGTGCTCGAACGGCCAGGCGAAGTCGTGGACCGGCGCGATCACCTCGCGCAGTTGCCGGTCGTAGAAGCCGATGCGGCCGTGAAAGATGCCGCGGGTCAGCCCTTCAGTGAAACCATCCGGACCGTTGTCCCAGGTGATCACCGGCAGGCTGCGGCCGTCGGCGCGTACGTAGTAGAAGCGTGCGCCGACGCTCAGCAGCGCCAGCCCGTCGCGATCGAAGGGCAGGCGTCGCAGCGCCTGTGGCGTCAGTACCAGGCGTTCGTCGGCGCCGAGCCGACAGCCCGGCACGACGTCGCGGTCGGTGGTCGGATCGCCGAGCCGGCAGGCGTCGTCGGGCTGGGCCTGTGCCTGCACAGCGGCTGCGGTTGTCGCCAGTGCGAGCAGCGCCGCCGCCGCACGCAGGCGGCCACGGCGCCACGGCCGGGGCAGGAGGCGGTTCACTGCGCAGTGGCAGCGCTGGTCATGAACGCCGTCGGCTTGGGCAGTTCCACCGGCACGCCGTCGCCGTTGCAGGTGCCGGCCTGGCACAGCCGCGCGCGCAGCGTCGGGGTGGCCTGCACGATCACGTGGTAGATCACGTTCTCTTCCAGACTGCCGCGGAACGCGTTGCTGCCGGGGCCGCGCGCCCAGATGCCGACGTCGTCGCCGCCATGGGTCTCGGCCTTGGTCGGCACCAGCGCTTCCTGCATGAAATCCGGGCTTTCGGTGTCGACGTGGGTCAGGTCCGGGCGGCCGTTGGCCGGCTCGAAATTGCTCGGCGCATGCGGGAAGGTCTTGAACCCGGCCGGCTGCTGGTTGCTGGCGCCGGTGTAGCCGGGGCCGTTGGCGTAGCTGAGCGTGGCATAGGGCTGGCCGTTGCCGTCCAGCGCCAGGTCGCCGGTGTTGGCGTCCTCGCCGCTGGTGCCGCGCACCTTGCCCAGGATCGGGTTGCCGCGCTGCGGGTAGCCGACGAAGTTCAGCGTATGCGAATGGTCGGCGGTGACGATGATCAGCGTGTCCTCGGCCGAGGTTGCGTCCGCCGCGGCCTGCACCGCCTGCGACAGGGCGATGGTCTCGTCCAGCGCGCGGTAGGCGTTGCCGGCGTGGTGCGCGTGGTCGATGCGGCCGCCTTCGACCATCAGCACATAGCCGTTCTTGTCCTGCGACAGGGTACGGATCGCGGCCTTGGTCATCTCGGCCAGGCTCGGGTCGCCATTGGCGCTGCGGTCGCGGTCGTGGTCGAACTGCATGTGGTCCGGCTCGAACAGGCCCAGCAGCGCCGGCGCGTTCTGCGCCGCTTCCAGTTGCCCGCGGGTCCACACGTAGGCGCCCTGCGGATGGCGCTGGCGCCATTCGCCGACCAGATCGCGGCCGTCCAGGCGCAGGCCGACCTTGTCGTCGTACTCCGGGTCGCGCTGCTCGACGGTGGTGAACTGGCCGCGGCCGCCGGCCAGCATCACCTGCGGGCCGCGCCCGAAGCGTGCGCTCACCATCTGCTGGGCGATGTCGCGGCAACCCTCGGCCACCGCCTTCTCCGGCAGGTCGGCATCGCTTTCCCAGTTGCGCTCGGGCACGTGCGCGTAGGTCGCGGCCGGGGTGGCGTGGGTCAGCCGGGTGGTGGTGACGATGCCGGTGCCCATGCCGGCGCTGTCGGCCAGTTCCAGCCAGCTCAGCAACTGCTTGCCGAGGCTGTCGGCGCAGGCGTCGCGCTTGCCGGCGGCCACGCCGATCGCGCCCATGTGGGTCTTCACCCCGGTGGTGATCGAGGTCATGGTGCCGGCCGAATCCGGCGTCTGCGAATCGGTGTTGTAGGTCTTGCTCAGCGCGGTGGCGGGGAACGCCTCCCACGACAACTGGTTCTCCTCGCCCGAGGCGCCCTTGCGCTGGCCGTCGAGGATGCGCGCGGCGGCGACCGTGGTCAGGCTCATGCCGTCGCCGAGGAACAGGATGACGTTCTTGGCCTTGCCGCGCATCGCACCGTTGTTGGCGGCCTTGGCGGCGCCGCTGCGGTACCACCAGGCCGGGGTCTCGCCGGCCGGATGGGCCACGGCGGGGACGACGATCGGCGCGACGTTGGCGCTGGCGGCCGGCGCATGCGGCGTGCTGGCGCAGGCGCCCAGCAGCAGGGTGGAGGCGGCGGCGAGGGCGGAAACGGGTAGGCGCATACGCAGAACGGGTCCTGAACAACGAAGTCCCCTGCATTATGCCGGCTGCGACAAGGCACGCCGATGACATCGCGCCTTTCCAGCCATGGCGTCGTCGCTGCTGCCGGGGTGCGCTATCGTGCGAAACCCCCCGATCTCTCTGGACAGCGTCGATGAAACTGGTGACGGCCTGGTTACGCATTCCGTTCTGGCAGCGCGTGGTCGCCGGCTTCCTGCTGGGCGCCCTGGCGGGCTGGGCGCTGGGCCCGACCGCCGAGACCTGGTTCAAGCCGCTGGGCGATCTGTACGTCACCCTGATCAAGATGATCGCGGTGCCGCTGGTGTTCTTCGCCGTCATCAACGCGATCTCGGCGCTGCACGGACAGCAGTCGGTGGCCAAGCTGGGCGGGCGCACCTTCCTGTGGTTCGTGGTCACCGCGGCGCTGGCGGTCGGCGTCGGCCTGGCCGTGGGCACGGTGCTGCAGCCGGGCGCCGGCCACCTGGGCCTGCGGGTGGACAGCGCCTGGACCCCGCGCGATGTGCCCAGCCCGGTGCAGGTGCTGCTGGACGTGGTGCCGTCCAACCCGTTCTATGCGCTCACTGGTATCGGCACCAAGACCAATGCCGCCGGCGAGACCGTGCTGGCGGCCGGGCGCGGTTCGATTCTGCCGGTGATCTTCTTCGCCGCGCTGCTGGGCTTTGCCATGGTCAAGCTCGGCGAGCGCGTGGCCGAGGCGCGCAAGCTCACCAAGCAGATGAGCGAGATCATGATCCAGGTCACCCGCTTCGTGCTGGAGATGACCCCGCTCGGCACCTTCGGCCTGATCGCCGCGCTGGTCGGCGGCTACGGCTTCGGCAAGCTGCTGCCGTTCGGCAATTTCGTGCTGGCGCTGTACCTGGCCTGCGCGATCCACATCGTGGTGGTGTACAGCGGCCTGCTGCTGGTGCACGGGCTGAACCCGTGGAAGTTCTTCCGCGGTGCCGCGCCGGGCATGCAGGTGGCCTTCGTCAGTTCCTCCAGCTTCGCCGCGATGCCGGTGGCGCTGCGCTCGATCACCCACAACCTCGGCGTCAACAAGGACTACGCGGCGTTCGCAGTGCCGCTGGGCGCCAGCATCAAGATGGATGGCTGCGGCGCGATCTTCCCGGCGCTGTGCGCAGTGTTCATCGCCCAGTACACCGGCGTGCCGTTGACCGCCAACCAGTATTTCGTGGTGCTGATCGCCTCGGTGCTGGGCAGCTTCGGCACCGCCGGCGTGCCCGGCACCGCGGTGGTGATGGCCACGGTGGTGCTGAGCGCGGCCAACCTGCCGCTGGAGGTGATCGGCTACCTGTACGCCATCGACCGCGTGCTGGACATGATGCGCACCATGACCAACGTGACCGGGCAGATGCTGGTGCCGGTGCTGGTGGCCAAGGAGACCGGCCTGCTCGATCGCACCATCTACGAGGCCGCCCCGAGCAATGTCGGGCTGGAAGATCCGCCGGTCGACGGTTCCGGCCAGGTGCGTTGATGCGTCCGTGAGTACGCCTGCCGAGAGCCTGCGCGCGCAGCTGCGACAGTTGCCCGGGCTGACGCTGCACGCGGGTGTGCTGGTGCACGACGCGCTGCCGGACGACCCGTTCGAGCAGCGCTACCTGGACGTGCGCCGCCGCGAAGGCCGGCTCTACAGCGACGCCCAGGTGCGCACGCTGCCGCAGCCGCC
>NZ_AQOI01000351.1:0-9104 GCF_000364665.1 Xanthomonas sp. SHU 199 | reverse complement strand
GGGCGCCAGCCACGAATGGCGGGTGCGCGCCGAATCGTGCCGGCGCCTGTTGCGCCATCTGCGTGCGCGTGGCGGCGACGGTCCTCTGCTGGAACTCGGCTGCGGCAACGGCTGGCTGTCGTACCGCCTGGCCAGCGGCCTGCAGCGCGAAGTCTGCGGTGTCGACGTCAATCGCACCGAACTGGCGCAGGCGGCGCGGGTGTTCGCCGACGCGCCGCGGTTGAGCTTCGTCGCCGGCGACATCCTGCGTTTGCCGCTGCCGGCGCAGCGGTTCGATGTCGTGGTGGTGCCGGCCTGCCTCCAATACTTCGCCGATCCGCGTGCGCTGATCGCCCGCCTGCTGCAACTGCTGCAGCACGACGGCGAACTGCACATCCTCGACAGCCCGTTCTACGCTGACGCTGAGAAAGCCCGGGCCAGCGCCGCGCGCAGCCTGCGCTACTTCAGCGGCCTGGGCTGCGCCGAACTGGCGCAGCAGTACCACCAGCACACCGAGGCGGTACTGGACGGCATCGTGCTGCGCCGGTTGTTCGACCCACGGCGGTTGTCGGTGCGCTGCCTGCGGGCGTTGCGCTGGCGCCAGCCGCATTTCCCGTGGCTGTGCATCCGCAAGCGCGACAATCTCGCGCTGGCCGCGGCCTAGCCGGCGCCGCCGGCCGCCAGCGCGTCTGTGGCGACACCTTATTGCGGCGCCGTTGCGATTGGCGGCGGCGGCGCATGGCAGACTGCCGCCTTCTTCCCCTGCATGGACTCCCGATGAGCGGCACGCAACGCGAACTGACCTTCCGCTTCCTGGCCGAGCCGATCGACGTCAACTACGGCGGCAAGGTCCACGGCGGCGTGGTGATGAAGTGGATCGACCAGGTCGGCTACGCCGCGGCGGTGGGCTGGAGCGGCCACTACAGCGTGACCGTGGCGGTGGGCGGCATCCGCTTCGTCTCGCCGATCCGCATCAGCGACATGGTCACGGTCGGCGCCAAGCTGGTCCACACCGGCACCAGCAGCATGCATTTCGCCATCGAGGTGCGCGCACGCGATCCGATGGGCGGCGAGCCGCGTCTGTGCACGCATTGCATCATCGTGTTCGTGGCCCTGGATGGCGTCGAAGGCCGCCCCACCGCGGTGCCGGCCTGGCATCCGGACACGCCGGAAGACCATCGCCTGGCCGAGTACGCGCAGAAGGTGATGGAGCTGAGCAAGGGCATCGAGGACACCATCGCCCACTACCACGGCTGAGGGCGCGCGTCCGCGCGCTGGCTCAGGCGCGCCAGTCCGCGGGCGCGATGCGGCAGTCGCCGTCGAACAGGCGGCCGCCGTGCACGGCCAGTTCCTGCTGCGCCAGTGCCAGCACCGGCGCGCAGTCGGCGTTGGCGAACAGCGTGGCGAAGGCCTGCTCGAAGCGTTGGCCCAAGGCCGGATCCATCCGTGCCAGCAGGCGCGGCACCCACTTGCCGCTGCCGTACCAATGGCCGCGTCCGCGCAGCGCCAGTTCCGCCAGGCGCGGATGCAGCAGGGCGCCGATGGCGAGGATCTCGGCGGCGCTGCGCTCGCCGCACAGGTCGTCGACCAGGTCAGTGATCTCGTAGCGCAGCGTGTCCCGTTGCGCCTGCGTCAGCGGCGGCGGCCCGGCCTGCAGCCGCGCGGCGACTCGGCCTTGCAGGCTGCGTGCGGATTCGGTCGCGGTGCCGACTAAGGTGCCCTCGGCGATCATGTGCAGCAGGCTGGGGCGGCCGCGGGCGGCGTCTTCGTCGACGAACCAGGCCAGCGTGCCCGGGTCGTGCACGAAGGCTTCGACGGGCATGCCGTCGGCGAGGAACGATTCGCGGCGTGCGGCCGGCAGGCGCTCATAGACCACGACCAGGTCGAGATCGGACAGATGCGTGCCTTCGCCGCGCAGGATCGAGCCGGCGGCGAAGCCGAACGCCGCGTCGGCGTAGCGGGTGGACAGCAGCGATTGCGCGATCGCCAGCGCCTGGGCGGGCGTGGGCAGGACGTGCTTGGCCGGCATCAGCGCAGCGCCTGCAACTGCGGCCAGGACGCGACCCGGCGGACGGGCTCATCGGCACGGCTGGACTGCGAGGCAGGCGAGGGGTGTGGTGTCATCGAAGTGCCGGTGACGCGATCGAGGCGGACAGCGTATCGTGCCGGCGGGCAACGCGGACGGCGACGATGACGCTCCAGGCGGACAGCGCGGAACTGCAGCGGCAATACGGCGATACACAGCGGCTGGCGCAGCGTAAGTCGCTGCATGCCAAGTACGGCCGCGGCGATTGGTACCCGTGGTTGCGCGCGCAGGTGCCGCTGGCCGCAGACATGCGCGTGGCCGATATCGGCTGCGGCACCGGTCAGCTGTGGGGCGCACTCGCCGGGCAGTGGCCGCCATCGCTGGCAGTGCAATTGCTGGATCGCTCGCCGGCCATGGTCGCTGCGGCATTGGCGCAGGCGGCGGCGTTGCGGCCACAGGGTGTGGTCGGCGACGCGATGCGCCTGCCGCTGCGCGATGCCAGCATCGACGCCGCACTGGCCGTGCATATGCTCTACCACTTGCCCGATCCGCATGCGGGCGTGCGCGAGCTGCGGCGCATCGTTCGTCCAGGCGCGGCAGTACTGGCGGTGCTCAATGGTCGCGACAACATGCGTCAACTCGCGCAACTGGTCGCTGGGGTGGCCGGTGGCCCGGACCGCGACCCGTCCACCCTGCGCCTGGACGCGGAGGCGGGCGCGCGCCTGTTCGCCATGCACTTCGCACAGGTCCGGGTCGCGCGCTTCGACGACGTGCTGGTCTGCACCGATCCCGAGGACGTCATGGCTTATCTGCAGAGTCTGCCGTTGCCGCCGCAGGCGCACGCGTCAGCCTTGCGGCAGGCGGTAGAGGCGGCGTTTGCGCATGGCGACGGCGCGTTGCGGATCGACAAGGACGTGCGCGCGATCGTTGCCACCGCCTGAGGGCGGCCGCGTCGGTGCCAGTGGCACGAGCGCCAGCCGGGCGGCCGCGAAACGCCACAACGAAAAAGGCCGCTGTCCCCAGCGGCCTTTTCTGTGCGGTATCTGCGGAGCGGCGGCTTACATCGCCACGCGGCGCGCCTGCACGAACTTCTCGCCCCAGTAGCCGGAAGTCAGCGTGTCCACGCGCACGTCCTTGCCGCGGCTGGGGGCGTGCAGGAAGCGGCCCTCGCCGACGTACAGGCCGACATGGTCGACGCGGCCCTTGCGACCGAAGAACACCAGGTCGCCCGGCGCCAGCGCGTCGCGGTCCTTGATCAGCTGGGCATTGGCCTCGCGGGCCATCTCGCGCGACACGCGCGGCAGTTCGATGCCCAGCGCGGTGCGGAACACGTAGCCGACCAGGCCGCTGCAGTCGAAGCCTTCGGTGTCCTCGCCGCCCCAGCGGTACGGGGTGCCCAGCAGCGCCATGGCGCGCTTGAGCACGGACTGGACCTTGTCGCCGCCCGGCACCACGCCTTCGCGCGGGACCGGCTGGGACACGTCGTAGTTGGCCAGCAGGCGGCTGATGTCACCGGCGAACATCGCCGAGCGGTCCATCAGCGGAATGGTGTCGTTGGCGGCCAGGTGCGGCAGCAGGGCGGCCAGGGTGGCGGTGGCGGCGGCGTCGGCCTTGCTGCGCGACGGTGCGGGCGCCTGGGCGGCGGCCGGCTTGGCCGAGGTGGTGGTGTTGTTGGGGGTCTGCGCGGTCGCCTGGGCGGTGGTCGCGGTGGCGCTCACCTGGGCGGGAGCGGGGGCGACGGTCGCGATCGCTTCCGGGACGACGGTGTCGGCGGGAGCGGTCTGGGCCAGGGCCGGGAGGGCCGAGAAACAGAGCGAGGCGGTGCAGAAGAGGCGGAAAGCGGTCCGGCGGGGAACGGCGGGCTTGCCTGGAGAGGTCTGGGCTTCGGTCGTCACGCTTGGATCACAAAATAAAACGATGGGGGATCATGCCTTGTAGACAGAAATAGGAAGTTCAAATAAGGTTAAATTTTCGTAATTATGAATGTGGGTGAAATCACAGTTCAGCGCAAAACCCGCTTTGCGCCGGTGTAGTGATCCCGCCAGTAGGCCCCGTCCAGCGAATCCAGGCGCACCGTGCCGCCCGTGCTGGGAGCGTGCACGAAGCGGCCTTCACCGACATAAATTCCGACGTGCGTCACATTTCCCGCGCTGCCGAAGAACACCAGGTCGCCGGTGCTCAGGCGCTGCGGATCGATCCGCGGTCCCTGCACCGCAGCCAGTTCGCGCGAGGTGCGCGGCAGTCGCAGGTCGAGCATGTCGCGGTAGACGTAGGCGACCAGGCCGCTGCAGTCGAACCCGGACTCGGGGGTGTTGCCGCCGTAGCGGTAGGGCGTGCCGACCAGGCCCAGCGCCCGCATCAGCACCGCGTTGGCCGCGCCCGGGTCGGCCGGCGCCACCTGCGGCCACTCGCGCACCGCCACCGGTGCCGGCCGGGTGTGGCGGACCTCGTGGCGTCCGCAGGCCGCCAGCGCGGCGGTGCACAGCAGCGGAAGCCACCACGGGAACGCGCGGCGGCCGCGCGGCGAAACTGGCGTGTTGTGCATGGAGCCGGGATAATGCGCGACCTCAGAAGGCCGCCATCATGGCGGCGCTCCCGGCGGCCGACAAGCCGCCCATCCCGTCTGCCCCCGGCAGCCACAGCGCAGAGTGCACATGAAGATCGAAAAAGACCGCGTCGTCCGTTTCCACTACACCGTTTCGGAAGTCGGTCAAGAACCGATCGAAAGCTCCAAGGACCGCGATCCGCTGGTGATCCTGGTCGGCCACGGCAACATCATCCCGGGCCTGGAGAACGCGATGATGGACAAGGCCGCCGGCGACAGCTTCGGTGTCGACGTGGCGGCCAAGGACGCCTACGGCGAATACCGCGAGGGCCTGAGCCAGCGCGTGCCGAAGAAGCATTTCGGCGCGGTCAAGCTGCAGCCGGGGAGCCAGGTGGTGCTGCAGACCAACTTCGGCCCACGCGCGGTCACCGTGCAGAAGGTCGGCATGAGCGTGGTCGACGTCGACCTCAACCACCCGATGGCCGGCAAGGACCTGCACTTCGACGTGGAGATCGTCGACGTGCGTGAGGCCAGCGCCGAAGAGATCGAGCACGGCCACGTGCACGGCGACGGCGGCCACCACCACTGAGTGCGTTGATGGCGGTGCCGGTCGCGCCGGTGCCGCCAGCCCTGGCGCCGCGCGCAGCGGCGCCATCGCGCCGCCGCGGACGCCGGCGGCCTTCCTGATCGCGGCGAGGGACATCGCCGGCCTTCCGCCCGGTGCCGCCTTGGCCACTTCCGCCCCCGTGTTGCAGCCCGTCGCGCCCGCCGAGCGCATCGCCACGCTGGACGTGCTGCGCGGTTTCGCCCTGCTGGGCATCCTGCTGATGAACATCGAGGGCTTCGTCGGCCCGCTGGACGCGGCGATGACCGGTCTGGATCCGGCGCTGCGCGGCGCCGACCGCATCGCCGACGCCCTGGTCTACATCCTGGTGCAGGGCAAGTTCTACACCTTGTTCTCGCTGCTGTTCGGCATGGGCTTCGCGGTGATGGCGCAGCGCGCCGAGACCGCGCGGCGGCCGTTCAGTGGCTTCTTCCTGCGCCGCAGCGCGGGGCTGCTGCTGATCGGCCTGCTGCACGCGCTGTTGTTGTGGTCCGGCGACATCCTGGTCAGCTATGCGTTGCTGGCGTTCATGCTGCTGGCGTTCCGCGAGGCGCCCACGCGCTGGCTGCCGGGCATGGCGCTGGTGGTGTACCTGTTCGCGCCGGCGCTGTGGCTGTTGATCGGCGCCGCCGCCTGGGCGGCGCAGGCCGATCCGCACGGTGCAGCGCAGTGGCATCGGGACATGGCCGAGCAGGCGCAGCACGGCGCGGCGGCGCTGGCGCAGCAGCGCGAGGTGTTCGGCCACGGCAGCTACGCCCAGGCCACTGCGCAACGCGCGCGCGACCTGGTCGAATCGCTGAGCGGGCTGCTGTTCAACGCGCCGACCATCTTCGGCATGTTCCTGCTCGGCGCCTGGTGCGTGCGCAGCGGCCTGGCCGCGCAACCGCAGCGCTTCCCGCGGCTGCTGGCGGTGCTGCGCTGGGGTGTGCTGCCGCTGGGGCTGGGGCTGATGCTGCTGAGCTTCCGGCTGGAGCCGTGGATGGATCCGGCGCGGCTGGATCTGCGCCTGACCTATGCCTATGCCCTGGCCAGCGTCGCCGGCGGCCTGATGGCGCTGGGCTATGCGGCCTGGCTGGTGCGCGCCGCGCCCGCGCTGCAGTGGCTGGCGCCGGCCGGGCGCATGGCGCTGAGCAACTACCTGCTGCAGTCGCTGGTGTGCACCACGCTGTTCTACGGCTACGGCTTCGGCTATTTCGAGCGATTGCCGCGCGCCTGGCAGATCCCGTTCGCGGTCGCGCTGTTCGCGCTGCAGGTGGCGCTGTCGCACTGGTGGCTGCAGCGGTTCCGCTTCGGCCCGGTGGAGTGGCTGTGGCGCTCGGCCAGCTACCTGCGCTGGCAGCCGATGCGCCGACGCGACGCGGCCTGAGCGCAGGTACTGCGGCGGCGTCCTCACATCTGCCGCGCGGTCGCCCATGGCATGCTCCGCGGCGACCGAGACATGCGACAGGACAGCCGATGGACGATGTGAACCACGCGCACCGCGCCGCGCCCGATGCGACCCCGCCGCGCGCCGAGCGTGCGCCGTGAACGGGGCGATCCGCGATTACGACCTTCTTGTGCTGGGCGGAGGGTCCGGCGGCCTGGCCACCGCCTTCCGCGCCGCCAGCCATGGCGCACGGGTGGCGATCCTGGAGCCGAGCGCGCTCGGCGGGACCTGCGTCAACGTCGGCTGCGTGCCGAAGAAGGCGATGTGGCTGGCGGCGGATCTGGTCGAACGCATCGACCTGGCGCGCGCGGTCGGCTTCGCCATTCCCGAGGCCACGCTGTCGTGGGCGGAACTGGTGGCGCATCGCCAGGGCTACATCGGCAACATCCACGCCAGCTACCGGCGCCGGCTGGATGCCGACGGCGTGGTGCTGATCCCGCGGCGCGGCCGGCTGGTCGATGCGCACACCGTCGAATGCGACGACGGCGTGCGGGTCAGCGCCAAGCACGTGGTGATCGCCACCGGCGCGCACGCGCTGCGGCCGAACATCGACGGCGCCGAGCTGGGCCTGGTCTCCGACGACTTCTTCAATCTCTGCGAGGCGCCGCCGCGGGTGGCGATCGTCGGCGGCGGCTATATCGCGGTGGAACTGGCCGGACTGCTGCAGGCGCTGGGCAGCCGGGTGGAGTTGTACGTGCAGGGCGAGCGCCTGCTGGAGCGGTTCGACGCGGAACTGGCACGGCAGCTTGCCGACAACCTGCGCCACCAGGGCGTGCGCCTGCATTTCGGTTACCGCGCCAGCGCCTTGCGCCGCAGCGGCGAGGGCCTGTGCGTGGTCGATGCGCAGGGGCAGCCCGGCGAGCGCGTCGACAAGGTGTTCTTCGCGATCGGGCGCCGGCCCAACACGCGCGACCTCGGCCTGGAAGCGCTGGGTGTGCGCCTGGGCGACAAGCACGAGATCGTGGTGGACGCATACCAGAACACCGACGTGCCGGGGCTGTATGCGATCGGCGACGTGGCCGGCAAGGTCGGCCTGACCCCGGTGGCGATCGCCGCCGGGCGCAAGCTGATGGACCGCGTGTTCGGCGACCGGCCGCAGGCGCGGCTGGACTACGAGAACGTGCCCAGCGTGGTGTTCTCGCATCCGCCGCTGGGCCAGGTGGGATTGGGCGAGGAGCAGGCACGCGAGCGCTATGGCGCCGACGCGGTGACCGTGTACCGCAGCAATTTCCGGCCGATGCTGCAGGCGCTGGCCGATTCGCCGCAGCGCAGCCTGTTCAAGCTGGTGTGCGTGGGCGCCGAGGAGCGTGTGGTCGGCTTCCACCTGCTCGGCGATGGGGCCGACGAGATCCTGCAGGGCTTTGCGGTGGCATTGAAGCTGGGCGTGACCAAGCAGCAACTGGAAGACACCGTCGCGATCCATCCGACCTCGGCCGAGGAAGTGGTGCTGATGCGCTGAGGTCGCCGCGATCCGGCGGATGGTTGGCTGTGGCGCCGTAGAATGGCGGCATGCACGTGTCCTCTTCTCCCTGCCGCGGCGCCGCGCGATGAGCGCGTCCGGCACGTCGGCCGCCGTCGCCCCCACCGCCACCCAGGCCAGCCTCGGTGGCGTGCTGCTCGCCGCCGGCGGCGCGATCGCGTTCTCGGGCAAGGCCATCATCGTCAAGCTGGGCTATCGCTATGGCGTCGATGCGGTGACCCTGCTGGCCTTGCGCATGCTGGTGGCGCTGCCGTGCTTCGCGGCGATGGCGCTGTGGGCGGCGCGCCGCGCGCCGCCGCTGCAGGCGGGCGACCGTTGGCGGATCGTCGCGCTGGGCGTGCTCGGCTACTACCTGGCCAGCTTCCTGGATTTTCTCGGCCTGGCCTACATCACCGCGACCCTGGAGCGGCTGATCCTCTATCTCACCCCGACCCTGGTGCTGCTGATCGGCGTGCTGCTGTGGCGGCGGCGTCCGCAGCGGCGCCAGCTATGGGCGCTGGCGTTGAGCTATCTGGGCGTGTTGCTGGCGTTCGGCCACGACCTGCAGATCGGCGGCGCGCGTACTGCTTGGGGGAGCTTGCTGGTATTCGGCAGCGCGCTGGCCTATGCGGCGTATCTGGTCGGCAGCGGCCAACTGGTGGCGCGGGTCGGTGCGGTGCGATTGACCGCCTACGCCAGCCTGGTCGCCTGCGCGCTGTGCATCGCCCAGTTCCTGCTGCTGCGGCCGCTGCACGCACTGGTCCTGCCGGCACCGGTCTACGCGCTGTCGCTGCTCAACGGCACGCTGTGCACGGCGGTGCCGGTGCTGGCGACGATGCTGGCGGTGCAGCGCATCGGCTCGGCGCTCGCGTCGCAGATCGGCATGCTCGGCCCGGTCTCCACCATCGTGCTCAGCGTGCTGGTGCTGGGCGAGGCAATGGGGCCGTGGCAGATCGCCGGCACCGTGCTGGTACTGGGCGGGGTGCTGCTGGTGTCGCGGCCGGCGCGGGCACGGTCGGCATGAGTCTACGGCGGCCGCCCGCAGCGCGCGCGTCGGCGCCTGCC
>NZ_AQOI01000350.1:0-1371 GCF_000364665.1 Xanthomonas sp. SHU 199 | reverse complement strand
TGGTGCGCCAGCCGCGCCCATTTGGCGCGCGCTGCCCCGTTCAGGTAAACTGAAAACGTTTACAAAACGGATTCTAACGCCATGGAAACCCCCAATCTCCCGCAACGTGCGCCGCTCAGCCCGAAGTGGCAGTTCCGCTTCGACTTCTTCGACCGTTACGGCGCCCCGTCCACGCCCGAGTACAAGGCCGCGTTCAAGGCACTGCCGTTCATGGAACGGTTGAAGATCAACATGAACTTCTTCGCCCTGTTCTTCGGCTTCATCTACTTCTTCATCCTCGGCATGTGGCGCAAGGCGCTGGGGCTGATCGGCATCTGGCTGGCGCTGGCTGTGGTCGCGGCGTTCCTACCCGAGGCGATCGGCCGCGGCCTGGGCATCGCCTACTCGCTGCTGGTCGGCATGGCCGCCAACTACGCCTACTACCTGGACCAGCGCAAGGGCAGCGTCAGCTGGAACCCGTTCGAAGGCCTGCGTTGGTGGTAAGCGTCGGGCACGGCGGCGCGCAGGTGCGACACGCCGCCGCCGCGCTCAGCGCTTGCGCTTCCAGAACTGCCAGGCCGGTGCCGGCTTCGGCGTGACCGCCGCGGCCTGCGCCGGGGCCAGCTGGCCCTGAATGCCGGTCAGCCGCGCCTGCGCATCGAATGCCAGGACGATGCGGGTGTTGCCGCGCGTCGCCACGGTCTGCGCGGCGTCGCGCTGCAGGGCATAGCCCTGATCGGCCAGGAAGCCGTCGGTCATGGCCCGGTGGTCGAGTTCGAACTGCATCGGCAATTCGCCGAGCAGGCGCAGCACGCGGGCGTCGTCGCACGGCGCGAAGACCGCGGCCGGTACGTCCTCCAGCAGGAAGAACAGCGCGCCGCCGTCGTACGGCGCGCGGTAGTAGCAGCGCCCGCGCAGGGCACCGGCGAGCAGGGCGATCTGGTGGCCGCCGTCCTCGCCCAGCGCCGAAGACGGCGCGGCCAGTTCTGCGATACCTTCGTGCTCGCCGTGCGCACGTAGCGCATTGGCATTGGCCAGCAAGGCCGGTGGCAGGTTGCTGGCGGCGTTGGCCCAGGCCCACAGCCAGCTGGCGCTGGCTTCTGCGGCGGTGCCCAGCAATTGAATCGGGAACTGCAGGTCCTCGCCGAAGTACACCCGGCCCGCGCCCAGGTCCACGCGCCAATCGCGTCCGTCCAGCACGTCCGCCAGCGCCAACTGCCGGGCGTAGGCGCTGCCGATGTGCCGTGCCAGCGCTGCCTGGAACGCCGGGCTCATCGCGGCGTCTGCGGCGCGCGCTGCAGCAGGCTGTTGCGGCGGCCGTACAGCAGGTAGGCGACCACGCCCAGCGCGTTCCACAACCCGAACCAGATCTTCGTGGTATCCGGCAGGCTC
>NZ_AQOI01000349.1:0-8026 GCF_000364665.1 Xanthomonas sp. SHU 199 | reverse complement strand
CACCCGCCGATCGCCAGCGGCCCGACCAGCCACGCCAGCGGCGTGCGGAAGGTGCGGGCACGGCCGGGTTCGCGGCGGCGCAGGACCAGCATGCAGGCGGCCACGGCGATGAAGGCGGCCAGGGTGCCGGCATTGGCCAGCGCGGCGATCTCGTCCAGCCGCGCCACGCCGGCCAGCGCCGCCACCAGCACCGCGGTGAACAGCGTGGTCGCCACCGGCGTGCCGGTACGCGCGTTGACCTTGGACAGCCCGCGCGGCAGCAGGCCGTCGCGCGACATCACGAAGAAGATCCGGCTCTGCCCGTACAGGAAGGCCAGCAGCACGGTGGGCAGCGCGATCACCGCGACCACGCCGATCGCCGCCGCCGCCTTGCCGTGGCCGAGTTCGCGCAGGATCAGCGCCAGCGGCTCGGCGCTGGCGCCGAACACGTCGTAGCGCATCGCGCCGACCGCGGCCAGCGCCACCAGGATGTAGATCAGGGTGCAGCCGATCATCGAACCGACGATGCCGATCGCCAGGTCGCGCTTGGGGTTCTTGGTTTCCTCGGCGGCGGTGGAGATCGCATCGAAGCCGTAGAAGGCGAAGAAGATGATCGCCGCCGCCGCCATGACCCCGTGCGCGACGCCGTCGGCGCCGACCGTCTTGGGAAAGCCGTACGGCATGAACGGGTGCAGATTGGCGCTCTGGAACGCCGGCAGCGCCACCGCCACGAAGATGCCAAGCGCGATCAGCTTCAGCACCACCAGCACCGCGTTGAGCGTGGCGCTCTCCTTGGTGCCGGCCATCAGCAGGCCGGCCACGGCGAAGGTGATCAGCACCGCCGGCAGGTTGACGATGCCGCCGGCATGCGGCCCCGCGGTCAGCGCCGCCGGCAGGTTCAGGTCCATGCCGGTCTGCGCACCGGCCCAGTGCAGGAAGCCGACGAAGTAGCCGGACCAGCCCACCGCCACCGTGCTGACCACCAGCGAGTACTCCAGGATCAGGCTCCAGCCCACCACCCAGGCGATCGCTTCGCCCAGCGCGACGTAACTGTAGGTGTAGGCGCTGCCGGCGGCCGGCATCATCGTCGCCATCTCCGCATAGGCCAGCGCGGCGCAGGCGCATATCGCCCCGGCCACCGCGAACGACACCAGCACCGCCGGCCCGGCCAGCTGCGCGCCGACGCCGATCAAGGTGTAGATGCCGGTGCCGACGATCGCGCCGATGCCCAGCGCCACCAGATGCGGCCAGCTCAGCGAGGGCACCAGCCGGCGTCCGGCCTCGTGGACGGTGACCAGGTCGAGCGACTTGCGCCGGAACAGGAACGACATGCGGGCCTCGGGGTGCGGAAGTGACAAGCCCGGCAGTGTCGCCGAATGCGGTGCAGCAAAGCTATGCCTGCGGCGCGGTATGGCACGGCGCTTGTGGAGGTCGATGCGAAGCGCAAGTCCGGCTTTATCGAGCGGAGACCGCTCTCTCTCTCTCTCTGTCTCGTAGCAGCGGCTTCAGCCGCGACGGACGTCATCGGGAAAGCCCGTCGCGGCTGAAGCCGCTTCTACGGAATACCGGTGCGTCAGGACCTGTTCCGCCGCGCCCGGCAATCGTGGGTTCTCGCAACCGACCTACCGCCCCAGCCGCTCCGCCAGCCTTACCAGCTCGGCCAGCGAACCGACCTCCAGCTTGCGCATCGCATTGCCGCGGCGCACCTTCACCGTGATCTCGCTGAGCTGCAGCCGCGCCGCCACCTGCTTGTTCAACAGGCCCTGCACCACCAGCTCCACCACCTCGCGTTCGCCGGCGCTCAGCCGCGCCCAGCGCGCCTGCAGTTCCGCCTGCGCCGCATCGGCGGCGCGGCGCGCGCGGTCGCGGGCGATGCCCTGGCCGATCGCGTCGAGCAGGTCCTGGTCGCGGAACGGCTTGGTCAGGAACTCGATCGCGCCGTTCTTCATCGCTTCCACGCTCATCGGGATGTCGCCGTGGCCGGTGATGAAGATGGTCGGCAGCGCCAGCCCGGCCTCGTGCATGTTGCGGTGGAAGTCCATGCCGCTCTGCCCGGGCATGCGGATGTCCAGCACCAGGCAGCTCGGCGCGTCGGCGCGCGGATGCGCCAGGAACTCGCGGGTCGAGGCAAAGGTGTGCACCTGCAGGTCCACCGAGGCGAACAGGTCTTCCAGCGCGGCGCGGATCGAGGCGTCGTCGTCGATCAGGTACACCACCGGGCGTGCGGTCGCGTCATTCATGGCGTGGCTCCGCCGGCGGTGGGCAGGCACACGCAGAACACCGCGCCGCGCGGCCGCCCGGGTTCGGCCCAGATGCGCCCGCCGCCGGCCTCGACGATGCTGCGGCTGATGCTCAGGCCGATGCCGATGCCGCCCTGCTTGGTGGTCCAGAACGCATCGAACAGATGCGCCTGCGCCTGCGCGGACAGGCCTTCGCCGCTGTCGGCCACGCTCAGCCGCACCGAACGCGCGTCCTCGCGCTCGGTGACGATGCGCAGCGCACGCTGCGCTGGCGGCGTGGCGGCCATCGCCTCGATCGCGTTGAGCAGCAGGTTGCCGATCACCTGCTGGATCTGCACCGGATCGGCCGACACCGGCGGCAGCAGCGCCGACAGTTCGGTGTGCACGCTGACCGCGCTGCGTTCCAGTTCGCCCTGCGACAGCGCCAGCACCTCGGCCACCGCGGCATTGAGGTCGAAGGCGCGCTGCTGCGGCGCCTCGCCCCGGGTCAGGCTGCGCACCCGCGCGATCACCTCGCCGGCACGCTCGGCGTCGGCGAGGATGCGCGCCAGCGCCGCGCGCGCCTTGTCCAGGTTCGGCGGCTGCTGGTCGAGCCAGCGCTGGCAGGCGTTGCCGCTGGTGACGATGGCCGCCAGCGGCTGGTTGACCTCGTGCGCGATCGAGGCGGTCAGGCTGCCCAGGCTGCGCACCCGCGCCAGCCGCAGCAACTGCGCCTGCGCCGCGTGCGCGGCGGCCTTGGCCCGCTCCATGCGCACCGCGATGGAGGCGGTGACCGCCACCACCACGATGCTGATCGCCGAGTTGATCACGCCGACGTGGTAGGCCCCGGCATGCGTGAGATGGAAGCTGAGCACGACCAGCACCACGCAGATGCCCGCCAGCACGCCCAGCCCGGCCGGGGCCAGCAAGCGCACCGCGCCGAGGATCGCCACGGTGTAGAACAGCGCCGCCGCGACCGCGTAGTCGGTGACCGTGTCGGCGACGAAGATCGCACCCAGCGCCAGGCCCAGCGCGACCAGGCCGAGCAGCCGGCGGTGCGGCGGCAGCGGCTTGAACCAGGCGATCATCGGCGGTGTGGCGTGGGGGTGAAGGGGATGGGCATGACTGGCTCAGGCTTCGGCGCCGGCGTTCCAGAACGCCTGTTGTACACCGGGTTCGCCCTCCAGGCGCTGCACAACTTCATCCAGTTCCTCGGCGCGCACCGCGGTGGCGTACAGGGTGGCGGCGATCTCCACGTCCTTCTGCCCGAACGGATGCTGCTCGACCTCGCGCGCCGGGTAGTGCGCCTCCTCCAGCAGTTCGATCAGCCGCTCGCGCACGTCGCCGTGCACCTCGCGCGCGCAGATCGCATAGAACATGTAGGTGGCTTCCAGCGAGGACTCCTTCAGCGGATGCCGGTTGATCCGGTTCACCATCGGCCGCAGCAGGGTATTGCTGAGCAGCACGAACATGGCCGCCAGCACCGCCTCGGCGACCAGCCCGGCACCGGCGCAGGCGCCGACCGCGCCCGACCCCCACAACGTCGCCGCGGTATTGAGCCCGGTGACGTTGGCGCCTTCCTTCATGATCGCGCCGGCGCCGAGGAAGCCGATACCCGAGACCACGTAGGCCACCACCTGCACCGCGCCCTGGGTGCCGCCGTGGATCTCGAACAGGCGGTCGCCGAGCGAGACGAAGATCGCCGCGCCGACCGCGACCAGGGTGTTGGTGCGCAGCCCAGCGGTGCGCTGGCGCACCTGGCGTTCGAAGCCGATGATCGCGCCGAGCAAGAAGGCGGCGGTGAGGCTGACCAGGGTGTCGAGCAGCGAGCCGAGATTGAACAGACGCAGTGCTTCCATCAGGGCGCGTTCCGGTAGGTGGGGGGAGCGAGCATGGCGGCTCCGGGGAAGGGAGTGGGCGGGGACGGGGGCCGATGATGCCGCGGCGAGATGGCAGCGCGCATCGTGGCGACGGACAGATGCGGCTCAGCGCACCACGGGCCACCACGCCAGCGCGGCATGCAGCCAGTGCGCGGCCGGGGCGTTCGCCCCGGCGTCGTGCAGGCGCCGCTGCGCCGCATGCGGCAAGCGCGCGCGGACCCGGATGCGGTCGGCGACGGACAGCAGCGACAGCGCATCGGCCATCACCCGCGGCGACTGCGCGGACAGGGCCAGGGCGAAGGCGCGGGCGCCGTGGGCGGCGAGCAGATGGCGCAGCGCCTCGGTACGGCGCATGGCGACCGCGGCGCGCAGCGCGCGCTGCAGGCCGCGCTGCAGGCGGAAACGACGTGAAAACAGCGAGAACACGAACATGACGACCTCCTTGCGGCGCGTGGCCGGAGGACGTCGCAGCGTGTGCGCGGCGTGCGTCTTCCGGCTCAGCGCCGGGCAGCGACCAGGCGAGGGGAACGGCGGGGGAATGCGGCGCTGATGCCGCGTCGATGCGGATCGGGGTCCATGCTCGCCTCCGGTATCAGGGGAACGGATCGCGCGGAGCGCGACGCCTGGCGCGGTCGGATGCCGCTGTACCGCCCACTGGCCGGGCCAGGAGCGGGTGGCGCAAAGCTTGGCATGCGGCCCAGGTGTGCACCAGCCTGCATGAGGCCATGACGGCGATACCAAGGTATATCCGGACTGGTCCGCCTGCCGGCGCGTGGCGCAGCGATTGAGACGCGGCCGGCTACACTGGCCGCATGCAGAACGATGCCCATTTCCTGATCCTCGCCGGCCTGTTGTGTGCCGTCATCGCCCTGTTGCTGGCCGTGTTGCTGCGGCGGGGCAACCACTCCGCGCTGGAGGCGGCCCTGCGCGAGGAGCAGCGCAGCGGCCGTGGCGAACTGCGCGAGCAGCTCGACAGCCTGGCGCGGCAGCAGGACGCACGCAGCGAAGGCTTCGCCCGCCATCTGGCGGATCTATCCACCCGCACCGACCAGCGCCTGGACCTGCTGCGCGAGGCGCTGACCGAGGACGCGCGGCGCGGCCGGGTCGAGGCCGGCGCCGCGCAACAGCGCATGGCCGAACTGCTGAGCCAGCGCCTGGTCGAGATCCGCGGCCAGCTCGACGCCTTCGGCCAGCAGCAGGACGCGCGCATGGCCCAGTTCGGCCAGCAGCAGGCCGAACTGATCGCGCGCATCGACGCGCAGCTGGGTGCGTTGCGCGAGGCCCTGATCGAGGATGCGCGCAAGGGCCGCCAGGAAGGCGCGGACGCGCAGCAGCGCTTCGCCGACACGCTCGGCCAGCGCCTGGGCGACCTGGTCCAGCGCAACGAGCAGCGGATGGGCGAGATGCGCGCCACCCTGGAGGAGCGGTTGAAGGAACTGCAGGCCGACAACGCGGCCAAGCTCGAGCAGATGCGCGGCACCGTCGACGAAAAGCTGCAGACCACCCTCAACACGCGCCTGGACGCCTCGTTCAAGCTGGTCTCCGAACGGCTCGAGCAGGTCCAGCGCGGCCTGGGCGAGATGCAGCAGCTGGCCACCGGCGTCGGCGATCTCAAGCGCGTGCTGAGCAACGTCAAGAACCGCGGCGGCTGGGGCGAGGTGCAGCTGGAGAACATCCTCGAGCAGACCTTGACCCAGGAACAGTACGCACGCGGCGTGCGGGTGCGCCCGGAGCGCAACGAGATGGTCGACTTCGCGGTGCGCCTGCCCGGCCGCGGCCATGAGGACACGCCGGTGTGGCTGCCGATCGACGCCAAGTTCCCGCGCGAGGACTACGAGCGCCTGCTCGACGCGCAGGAGCAGGGCGATCCGGAGCTGGTGCAGGCGACCGGCGCGCAGCTGGAGCGCGCGATCCGGGTGCAAGCCAAGTCGATCGGCGACAAGTACATCGCCCCGCCGCACACCACCGACTTCGCGGTGATGTTCCTGCCCACCGAGGGCCTGTACGCCGAGACCCTGCGCCGCCCCGGCCTGGCCGACCTGCTGCAGCGCGAGCACCGCATCGTCGTCGCCGGCCCGACCACGATCACCGCCCTGCTCAACAGCCTGCAGATGGGCTTCCGCACCCTCGCCATCGAAAAGCGCTCCAGCGAGGTGTGGGGTGTGCTGGCGGCGGTGAAGAGCGAGTTCGGCAAGTTCGCCGGCATCCTGGAAAAGGCCGAGAAGCAGATCAGCACCGTCGGCAAGAGCCTGGGCGAGGCCAGCCGCAAGACCCGCACCATCGAACGCCGCCTGCGCGGCGTCGAGACCCTGGCCGACGCGCAGGCCGCGCCGCTGCTGGAACTGTCGTTGCCGCTGGACGATGCCGAAGCGGACGAGGCGGCAGGCGACGACCGGGAGTGAGGGCTTGCGGTGCCCGCGGCGGCGGTGCGGCGAGTCGGGATGGCAAGGCACCGTGGCGGTTACGTCGACGCGAGATGGCGTGCGACCAGCACGCGCCATGTTGGATGCAGCGCCGCGACCCAGGCGGACCAGCGCGGCCGCTTCCTACGCGCGCGCTGTGCAGATGGCGCAGCATGCGGGTGTCCTGGTCTTGCCTGCAGTGTCGATGCGATTCGACATCGCGGATGCGTTGTCGTCTCCAGGCCGCTCGCCTGCTCGCCCGCTGGCCGATACGCGCGCTGCCGATCACGACGAGAGGCACATGTGTAGCGGCGGCTCTTGTTCCTTCTGCGGCAGTCGCGAGCAGGTTTTGTGGACACGGCCGTCGCGGCTGAAGCCGCTCCTGTGGGATCACATGATCCGCAGCAAAAGCGGGTGTTACGTGCCTGCACAGGCTAGCTGTCGGTGCGCTGAGTCACGCGGTCACGGCACTGCGCATGCCGCACCGGCAGCGACTATGCTGGCGCTCCCTTTCGATCGAGGTAATGCCCCATGTCCGAGTCGTTGACCGCCATTCCGCTGACCCGCATCGATGGCCAGCCGGCCACCCTCGCCACGTTCGAGGGCAAGGTGTTGCTGATCGTCAACGTCGCCTCCAAGTGCGGCCTCACCGCGCAGTACGCGGGCCTGGAAGCGCTGTACCGCGAGAAGCAGGCCGCCGGCCTGGAAGTGCTCGGTTTCCCGGCCAACGACTTCAAGGGCCAGGAGCCGGGCAGCGAGGCGGAGATCCAGCAGTTCTGCCAGCTCACCTACGACGTGACCTTCCCGATGTTCTCCAAGATCGCGGTTACCGGCGAGGACACGCATCCGCTGTACCGCGCGCTGATCGCCGCGCAGCCGCAGACCGAGGGCGAGGGCCCGATGCGCGAGAAGCTGGCCGGCTACGGCATCGAGCCGAATCCGGCGCCGGGCGTGCTGTGGAATTTCGAAAAGTTCCTGGTCGGCCGGGACGGCCAGGTCCGCGCGCGCTTCGCTCCGGACGTTACCGCCGAGGATCCGCGCCTGCGCGCGGCGATCGACGCGGCGCTGGCGTAACGGCGCGCTGCGCCATCTGGCTGTGCTTGGACGAGCTGAAGGTGTGTTGCGGCGTCTAGGTAGTTGGTGAACGAGCCGGAGAGGTGATCGATGTCCTCGTTGTCCGGCGTCGCTTGTTGCGGCTGAACCGCTCCTACGCAAGGCGTGCAGCATCGAAACCGTTGCCGTTGCCGTTGCCGTTGCCGTTGCTTTGGCTGTTGCTTGGCATTAGCTGTTGCTTGGCTTTGGCTTTGGCTGTTGCCCTGGCTTTTGATTTACCGGGTTCCCTTCCGAAGCGGCGGACAGCGCGGGGAAAAACCCGAAGGGCGGCGTACATGGATGTACGCCGTCCGCGGCAGGGCAGGGCTCGCCGGAAAAAGGCGAAGCACTGCTTCGCCCCGGCGGGCGGGCTGGCGCCGTGAGGCGACTGCCCCGGACTTGGCTGCGAAGCAGCCAAGCCCCTTCCGCGGATCCCCGTGATGGACGCGGACCC
>NZ_AQOI01000348.1:0-16869 GCF_000364665.1 Xanthomonas sp. SHU 199 | reverse complement strand
GCTCGCGCCCAGGCGCGGGATGGCGCGGCGGCGCGGGCGCCCGCTGGGCAGCGCGCGGGCGCGCGCGACCTCGTTCAGGCGCTGCTCCAGTTGCGCATACAGTTCGCCGACGCGCTCCTGCAGTTCCTGCTCGCAGATCTTGACGATCGCCAGTTGCACCTGCGGCGCCAGCACCAGCCCGTGCAGCGCCGCGTACACCGCCGCGCCCACGTGCTCTGGGCCGAACGGGTTGTTGTCGGCATCGATGCGCTGGCCGCCGGCGATGAAGCCGAGGAACCGGTTCAGCCGCATCAGCTCCGGCCGCCAGCGGTGCTGGATCGCCCCGGCCAGGTTGCGCACCGCCAGGCGCACGTCCAGTTCCTGTTCCGAAACCAGGCTGAGGTCGCCGCGCTCGCGCGCCAGGCTGCGCTCCACCGACAGCGGGCGGCCGGCTTCCAGCGCCTGCCAGGCCTGGGCCAGGTGCGCGCGGAAGCGCGCGGCGATCGGCTCGCGCTGCTGGCGCAGCAGCTGGATCGCCTCGAAATAATCGTTCTGGGTCGGCCCGGCGCGCTCGGCCATGCGGAACAGCGCTTCGGCCAGCACATCCAGCACCTCGCCGAAAGCGCCGGCGAGCGGAACCGACACCACATCCCGGACCTGATCGAGCAGATCCGCGTTGCGGCTGGGCGACAACTCTTCAGCGTATTCAGCAAGGGTCATGGCAGTGTGATACGCAGGCAGCAGTGAGACCGACGTCAATTCGGAAGCTAGCGGCAGATCAGCAACACAACGCGATTGTCCGTGTAACTGCGGCATCCGCTGCCGCCTGCGAGCGCCCGACTATAATTCCGCGCCCGCCCCACGGAATCGAGACTATGCGCACAATTCATTCGCTGCAAGCGCTGGATGCGCGCCGTTCAGTGCCATCCAAGCAGCTGGGCGAGCCGGGACCGGACGCGGAGACGCTGCTGGCCATGCTGCAGTCGGCGGTGCGTGTCCCCGATCACGGAAAGCTGGTGCCGTTCCGCTTCCTGCGCATCGCCGGCCCGGCGCGTCAGGCGTTGGGCGACATCCTCGCCGCGCGCACCCTGCAGCGCGATCCCGGCGCGGCGCCGGCAGCGGTGGAGAAGGATCGCGAACGCTTCGCGCATGCGCCGGTGGTGATCGCGGTCATCGCCTGCCTGCAGCGCGGACACAAGGTGCCGGAGATCGAACAGTGGATGACCGCCGGCTCGGTGTGCTTCGCGCTGCTGCAGGCTGCGCAGGCCTACGGCTTCGGTGCGCAATGGCTGACCGGCTGGATGGCGTATGACGAAACGGTGACCGCGCGGCTGGGCCTGGCCGAGCACGAGCATGTCGCCGGCTTCATCCACATCGGCACCGCCCGCCTCGACGTGCCGGAGCGCGAGCGGCCGGACCCACGCGCGCTGCTCAACGACTGGACGCCGTGAACGCAGGCCTGCCCCTGTCGCGGCCGCTGTACCTGGTCGACGCCAGCCTGTACGTGTTTCGCGCCTGGCATTCGATTCCCGACGAGTTCCAGGACGCGCAGGGCTGGCCGACCAATGCGGTGCACGGCTTCGCGCGCTTCCTGCTCGACCTGCTCGAGCGCGAGCGCCCGCAGCACATCGTGATCGCCTTCGACGAAGCGCTGGACAGCTGCTTCCGGCATCGCCTGTACGCCGCCTACAAGGCCAACCGCGCGCCGGCGCCGGACGCGCTGCGCCGCCAGTTCGCGCACTGCAAGGCGCTGTGCGCGGCCCTGGGCCTGGGCGTGCTGGCGCACCACGACTACGAGGCCGACGACCTGATCGGCAGCGCCCTGCACCGTGCGCGCGGCGACGGTTTCCACGGCGTGATCGTGTCCGCCGACAAGGATCTGTCGCAGCTGCTGCTGGAGTTCGACGAACAATGGGACTACGGCCGCGGCCAGCGCTGGGGCGCGGCCGGGGTCAAGGCGCGCCACGGCGTGCATGCGCACCAGATCGCCGACTACCTGGCACTGACCGGCGATGCGATCGACAACATTCCCGGCGTCACCGGCATCGGCGCCAAGTCGGCGGCGATCCTGTTGGCGCATTTCGGCGACCTGGACACGCTGCTGGCGCGGGTCGACGAAGTGGCGTTCCTGCGCCTGCGCGGCGCTGCGCAGATGGCCGTGCGCCTGCGCGAGCAGCGCGAGCACGCGCTGCTGTGGCGGCAGCTGACCACCATCGCCCTGGACGCGCCGCTGCACACGGCCGCACCGGGGTTCGCCCGCGGCGCGGCCGATGCCGATATGCTGCACGGCCTGTGCGAGGCGCTGCGCTTCGGGCCGCTGACCCGACGCCGCCTGCTGCAGGCGGCGGGCCTGGAGTTTGTGGCCGGCTGAGCGCTGGCCTTCGCCACGGGCAGGCGATGCCACTGCCCGAAGCAGGCACGCCCTCGCACGCGCTGTGCCGGTTGCACTGTGGGGTCGCTGGCGCCGAGCGACTCGCGCGGCGCCAGCGACACCGGGCACGATCTGGCGCGCATCAAAAACACAACGCACGTTCTACACTGCACCGCATCGCCGGACCGCGCCGTGCGCGACCGCGCCCTCTTCCTCCGCCATCTTGCGAGCTGCCCATGCCCCGCCACGATTCCCCGCCCCGCGTCGTCTACGAAGGCAAGTACCAGCGCATGGTCGTGCGCGGCACCTGGGAGTATTCCGAGCGCGTGCATGCCGGCGGCCTGGCCGCAATCATCGTGGCGGTCACGCCGGACGACGAGGTACTGTTCGTCGAACAGTTCCGCGTGCCGCTGCAGGCGCGCACCATCGAGATGCCGGCCGGCCTGGTCGGCGACATCGATGCCGGCGAATCGATCGAAGTGTCGGCGGTGCGCGAACTGGAAGAGGAAACCGGCTGGACCGCCGAGCACGCCGAAGTGCTGCTGATCGGCCCGACCTCGGCCGGCGCCAGCAACGAGAAGATCGCCTTCGTGCGTGCCAGCGGCCTGCGCAAGGTCGGCAACGGCGGCGGCGACGCCAGCGAGGACATCACCGTGCATTCGGTGCCGCGCACGCGCGCCGCCGCATGGCTGGTGCAGAAGATGGGCGAAGGCTACGCACTGGACGCGAAGCTGTGGGCGGGGCTGTGGATGATCGAACACGAACTCGACGGCACGCCGCGTGGCTGAGGGTCTCAGCCACGCATTGCCGCCGCTGCTGGGCGCGGACGACCCGCCGGTGTTCAGCATCCACCGACCACACGGTACATCGCCGTTCGTGCTGCTGGCGGATCACGCGGGACAGGCAGTGCCGCGCGCGTTGCACGGCCTCGGCCTGGCGCAGGCGGAACTGGACCGGCACATCGGCTGGGACATCGGGATCGCCGGCACCACCCGCGCGCTGTCCGCGCTGCTCGACGCCTGGGCGATCGAACAGACCTATTCGCGGCTGCTGATCGACTGCAATCGCCCGCTCGCCTCGCCGACACTGATCCCGTCCGTCAGCGACCGCACCGTGGTGCCGGGCAATGCCGCACTGACGGCGGCGCAGCGGCAGCAGCGCATCGACGCCGTGCATGCGCCCTACCACGCGCGCATCGCCGCCGAACTGGACGCACGCCGCGCCGCCGCGCGCCCCACCGTGCTGGTGATGATGCACAGCTTCACCCCGGTGATGGACGGCATGCCGCGGCCCTGGCATGCCGGCGTGCTGTATCACCGCGACACCCGCTTCGCCCACGCGCTGCTGCAGGCGCTGCGCGCGGAAGACGACCTGCTGGTCGGCGACAACGCGCCGTATGCGGTCAGCGACAGCAGCGACTACGCGGTCCCCGTGCACGGCGAAGGCCGCGGCCTGCCGCATGTGGAACTGGAGATCCGCCAGGACCTGATCGCCGACGCCGCCGGCCAACAGGCCTGGGCGCAGCGGCTGGCGCGGACCTTCACCGCGCTGCAGCCGCGGTTGCTGGCGCTGGAGTAAACCGAGGCGGACGCTGGTCCGACCGATCGGTCATGCCTAGCGCGACAGGCAGGGCGCTGCACCGCACGCGCTGCGCGGGTCGCGCAGGCGGAGCGCGATGGCCACGCCCAGAACCGCGAACAGCGCAGCACCGTACTGCGCCTGTCCCAATCCATCCAGCGCCGCCGCACTGGCGGCCGGTTGCGCGCCGCGCGCCGCATTGGCCGCCATCACCAGTACCGCCAGGCCCACCGCCCCACCGATCTGCTGCGCGGTAGCGGCCATGCCCGACGCCACGCCCTGCTGCTGTACCGGCACGCCCTGGCCAGCCACCACCCACATCGCCGTCCAGCTCATGCCCTGCCCCACACTGAGCAGGACGATGCCCGGCAGCAACGGCCAGTAGCCCGCGCCGTGCGGCAATGCGACGGTCGCCGCGGCGATGCCCAGCGCACCCGCGCCGAATCCCCAGGCCAGCACCTGCCGCGGCGAACGCCGCTGCAGCAAGCGCTCGGCGATGCGGATGCCGAAGGCGCAGACCACCGTCGGCGGCAGGAACGCCATGCCGGCCTGCAACGGACTCCAACCATAGCCGTCCTGAAAGTACAGCGCCAGGAAGTAGTACTGCACGCCGTAGCTGCTCATGAACGCGAAAGTCAGGCCCAGCGCGGCGCGCAGACCGGGAAGACACAGCAGCGAAAAGCGCATCAACGGATCGCGGCTACGCTGTTCGATCCACACGAACGCCGCGAGAAGCACCGCCGATGCCAGCAGGCAGGACAGCGTGGCCGGCGCGCTCCAGCCCCATTCCGGGCCCTGCACCAAGGTGGCGACCAGCAGGCTGCCGCCGGTGGTCACGGTGGCGCATCCTGCCAGGTCGAAGGTGCGACCATGCGCGCGCGGGCCATCCGCAGGCAACCACCGCCCTGCCGCCGCCGCGCAGGCGATGGCCGGCGGCACGATGACCGCCAGTACCGCCGGCCACCCGAAGGCCTGAGTCAGCGCGCCGCCCAGCAAGGTGCCCAGCGCCAGCCCCACCGCGCTGGCCGTGCTCCAGATCGCCAACGCGCGATTGCGCGCCGCGCCCTCGGCATAGAGGGTGTTGATCAAGGCCAGCGTCGCCGGAAACAGCAATGCCGCGCCCACGCCTTGCGCGGCCCGCGCGACGATCAGCAGCACCGCGCTGGGCGCCAGCGCGCCGAGCGACGAGGCCAGCGCGAACAGCAGCATGCCCAGCCGGTAGAAACGGCGCCGCCCCAGCAGATCGGCGGCGCGGCCGCCGAGCAGCAGGCAACCGCCGAACGCCACGGTGTAGGCGCTGACCACCCATTGCAGGCGCTGCGCGTCGATCTGCAGCGCCCGACCCATGTCGTGCAGGGCGACGAAGATGATGGTGGCGTCCAGGGCGATCAGCAATTGCGCGGTGGCGAGCAGCGCCAACGCCCTGCGCGGATGGGAGAGTGCATGCATCGGCATCGGGTGCTTAGGGGAGAACCGCCAGTGTCATTGATGCGGCATCGTCGATAAATCCTTGCCTCTTCATATGTGTCATGATTTTTTGCATGAATAGCAAAGGCATGGATCTCAATGCCGTGCGCATGCTGGTGCAGGTGGCGGAGGCGCGCAGTTTCACCGTCGCCGCAGGCCAGCTCGGTGTCAGTCAATCCGGGCTGTCGCGCGCGATCGGCAGGCTGGAAGCGGCGCTGGGCGTCAAGCTGCTGCAGCGCACGACCCGCAATGTCGGGCTGACTCCGGATGGACGCCAGTTCGTCGAGCAGGTAGCGCCGCTGCTGTGCGGCTTGGACGACGCCGAGCGGCAACTGGCGGACCGCGCCTGCACGCCGTCCGGCACGCTCAAGATCAGCGCACCGTCGATGTTCGGTCGCAAGGTGCTGATACCGCTGCTGGCCCCGTTACTGGCGCAACACCCACAGCTACGCGTGGAAACCGTGCTCAGCGACCGCCTGGTCGACCTGATCGAGGAAGGCTTCGACGCCGCATTGCGCACCGGCCCCATCGCCGACAGGCGCATCGTCGCACGGCCGCTGCGTCCGCTGCGCTGGGTGACCGTCGCCAGTCCCGCCTACCTGGCGGCACGCGGCGCACCCGCCGATCTCGACGCGCTGCGCGATCACGCCTGCCTGGCCATCCGCAATCCGCGCAGCGGACGCCTGGTGAACTGGCAGTTCCTGCAGGATGGACAACGCTGCGGCTTCGCGCCGCCGGCGCGGATGGTGTTCGACCACGGCGATCCATTGGTGGAAGGCGCCATCGCCGGCATGGGCATCGTGCAGGTGATGGATTTCGCGGTGGCCGATGCACTGGCCGACGGGCGCCTGCACCGTGTGCTGCAGGCGTTCGAAGGCCGCAGCCGCACGCTGTCGTTGATCTATCCGCCGTCACGGCAACGCTCGGCCAAACTGCACGTGTTGACGGAAGCCCTGCTGGCCGGTCGCTGGTGAAGCCGGTCCACCGCCGATGGCGCGGCAACGCGCGGCAGCGACCGCGCACGCCAGACCTCTGCGGCCCGCCACGCTATGCCAGCGTACGCAACGCCTTGATTGCCGCCACGGCCGTCTGCCATGCCCTGCCCGTAGCGCCGCTCAGCATGCTGAAGCACGTGGCGCCGGTCTTCACGCCAAGCTGAGCGCGGCATGCGCACGCTCGGGCTGGACCGGTCCGTACCGGAAACCCGCCCCGCATCGGACCCCACATGCTCATCCGCCTCGGTTACGAAATCCGCTACCGGTTCGCGCAGGCGACGCCGATGCTGGCGATGCTGGACATCCACGACAGCCGGCGCGAGGACATCGTCGCCGCCACCGCCTTGCACAGCGTGCCGGCAGTGCCGTTGCATACCTATCGCGACAGCTTCGGCAACCGCTGCACGCGCCTGCAGGCACCCGCCGGCGCGCTGACCCTGCGTGCCGATGCGGTGGTGCGCGACAGCGGACTGCCGGACCAGTACCGCTACGACGCCGCGCAGACGCCGGTGGAGCAGTTGCCCGACGACGCCCTGGTGTACCTGCTCGGCAGCCGCTACTGCGAGACCGACCTGCTCAGTGGCATGGCCTGGGAGCTGTTCGGCGGCACGCCGCCCGGCTGGGCACGGGTACAGGCGATCTGCGACTACGTGCATATGCGCATCGCCTTCGGCTATGCCCATGCCTGCGCCACCAAGAGCGCCGCGCAGGCGCTGCAGGAAGGGCGCGGCGTGTGCCGCGACTTCGCGCATGCGGCGATCGCGCTGTGCCGCTGCATGAACATCCCGGCGCGCTACTGCACCGGCTATCTGGGCGACATCGGCGTCCCAGCCTCGGACGCACCGATGGATTTTTCCGGCTGGTTCGAAGCCTTCCTCGACGGGCGCTGGTACACCTTCGATGCACGCCACAACGTGCCGCGCATCGGCCGGGTGCTGATCGCGCGCGGCCGCGACGCCGCCGACGTGGCGATCAGCACCACCTTCGGCGACAACGTGCTCGAATCGTTCGTGGTGTGGACCGACGAGACCAAGCAGGCACAGCTCGACACGCGCCCCTTCGCAGCGGCCGGTGCCATCACCGCCGCCGGATGCGAACCCGGCAACGCGCTGGCCTGCTGAATCATTGCAGTGGACGGTGCCGCCATGCGCAGCACCGCCCTTCCGTGAACGCGCTATGCAGCCGCGCGCGGACTCAGGCGAAGCCGTCGGTGGCGCGCACCAACGCGTCGACGTTCTCGGGCTCGAACGCGGAATGGCCGGAGGCCGGGGTGATCTGCAGCGTCGCCTTCGGCCAGGCCTTGGCCAGATCCCAGGCGTTGGCCAGCGGGCAGACCACGTCGTAGCGACCGTGCACGATCACTCCCGGGATGTCGGCGATGCGGTGCGCGTCGCGCAGCAACTGGTCCTCGACCTCGAAGAAGCCGCCGTTGACGAAGTAGTGGTTCTCGATGCGGGCGAAGGCCAGCGCGAAGTGCGGGTCCTCGTGGCTGTCGACGAAATCGGCGTCCACGTGCAGGAAGCTGGTCGCGCCTTCCCACACGCTCCAGGCCTTGGCCGCGGCCAGACGGGTGGCCTCGTCGTCGCTGGTCAGGCGCCGGTGGAAGGCCGAGATCAGGTCGGCGCGCTCCACCGGCGGGATCGCCGCGACGTAGTGCTCCCAGGCATCGGGGAACAGGCGGCTGGCACCTTCCTGGTAGAACCACTCCAGTTCCCAGCGACGCAGCATGAAGATGCCGCGCAGCACCAGTTCGGTGACGCGCTCCGGATGGCTCTGCGCGTAGGCCAGCGCCAGGGTCGAGCCCCAGCTGCCGCCGAACACCTGCCAGCGGTCGATGCCCAGGTGCGTGCGCAGCCGCTCGATATCGGCGACCAGGTCCCAGGTGGTGTTGTCGACCAGATCGGCATGCGGCGTGGAGCGGCCGGAGCCGCGCTGGTCGAACAGCACGATGCGGTACTTGGCCGGATCGTGGAAGCGACGCATCTTGGCGTTGCAGCCGCCGCCGGGACCGCCATGCAGCAGCACCACCGGCTTGCCGTGCGGATTGCCGCACTGTTCGTAGGACAGGGTATGCCGTGCGTCCACCGGCAACATGCCGCTGTCGAACGGCTCGATCTCGGGATACAGCGTGCGCATGGCGACTCCTGCGGGAAAACCGCGATTCTACCCATGCGCGCCACTTGAGCGGCGCTGACCAGCAACGGCCGGCCGCGAACGGACCTGACGCGGCGCCGATCGGCCAACCGGGGCGGGGTTGGGATCAACCGAGGACCGGCATGCCTCTGCCACCAGGGGCTTCTTGCAGCCGCTGCTGCGCTTCCATGGCCAGTTGCTGCTCGCGCTGCTGATTGAACGCCTGCGTCTGCTGCACCGTCTCGTGCATCGGTGAAGGCGCCTGCGCCACGTCGGTGGCGGCGCGAAAGCCGGGCGTGGTGCCCGACACCCACAGCGTGTTGCCAGCGATCTGCACCCGGTCGATCTTGTCGGCATCGGCGATGCCGGCCCGCTTGGCACCGAGCATCGCCTGCGCGACATGCGCATCGTCGATGCGCGTCGGTACGTCCCTGCGGATGCGCGCGAACATGGTCTGATCGGACGCAGGCAGTGCGGCGAGGCTCTGCTCACGATCGGCCTTGTGTCCGGCCGACGGCGCCGACTGGACGCCGGAAGCAGGCGTCGCGGCAGGCGCCTGGGCCGGCGTGCCGCGCTGGAACCACTGCCCGGGATGGGTCAGCGTGTCGTAGGCCTGGTCCGCCGCGTGCTTGGCGGCGTCAATACCCTGCGCGGCGGTCTGCCTTGCGGCTTCGTACGCGTGCGTACCAACCCGCGCGGCGCTGTCGGCCGCTTGCTTCGCCGCATCATAGGCACTGGTGGCCGCACGTCCAGCTTGCTCCACGCCTTCGGTCACCACGTGCTTCGCCGCGCCGTAGGCCTGGGTGGCCGCGCGCCCAACCTGCTGCACGCCGTCGGTCACCACGTGCTTGGTTGCGTCGTAGGTTTGCGCCACCGCACGTTCGGCCCGGTCGATCCCATCGGAGACCGCCTGCTTGCCGAGCTGATACGTCTGCGTGGCGGTTTGCGCCGCGACCCGCGCGCCATCGTAGGCATCGACGATGTGATTGGCGACGTTGGCCACGCCCGCCTGGAAGCGAGGATCATGGATCCGCTCCACCACGGCGTCGGCAGCCGCATGCGCGCCTCGCTCCACGGCGCCTTTGGCCGATTCCAGCCCGCCGCCCGCCCACCGCGCCGCCGCATCCGCACCTTGACCGTGCAGACGGGCGGCTTCGCCCACCACATGTCCAGCCAGCGGCGCAACCGGGATGAAGGGCGCGGTAAGGCGCCCGCCCTCCCGCGCCACGATCGCGATACGTTCGTCCAGCGCTTGCACGTAGCGACCGCCGGCGCGCACGGCATCGGCACCGTGTTGCAGGCCGTCGGCAACCCCGCGCACGGGCGCGCCACGCGCGATGGTGTCGCGAATGGCGGGATCGGCGTTGAGCACGAGGTACTCGTTGAGTTGCCGCCGCAGATTCGGCGACAGTTGGCCCTGCCCGTCGTTCCCGCGCATCTGCCGCAGCGACTCGGACAGTTCGGCGCGTGCGAAGGACACATCGCTGCCGAAGCGGTCGATGGCGTCCTTGTTCGCCGCGTAGCGCTGCGTCGCTTCCTGGAAGCGCTGGGGTTGCAGGATATTGTCCGGACTGTCGCTGCTGAAGTGCTGCTGGCCGCCGTGGTCGCTCAGCCGCATCGCGATCAGCGCGTTTGGCGGCGCCGACCCGGGCGGCGCATCCAGGTAGCGGCCGGCCCGCAGGCTCTGGATGTCCTCTTCGCTGGCCAGCGACACCACCTTGCCGACATGCGGACTGGCCGCGCTCACCACGTCGCCGGCCATGCGGTAGTTGGTGAGCTGGAAGCCCGGCTGCGGCGGGCCATCGATCATGTCCGCCGCGCCGAAGCCGTTGTAGGTGGCGCCGCGCAGGCCATATTTGGCGGCCTGGAGTTCCGCCAATGCGCCGCCCAGGGAGTGGCCGGCAGCGAATATCTGGGTTTTCGGGATGCCCTGCGCAGCCGCTTTGGCGATCATCTGCGCTGTAAACGCGTCGGCCGCAGACTTCTGCGCGTTGACGGTATCTCGCACCATCTTTGCATCGACGGCGATGTCCTGCAGCGTCGTCAGCGCGTGGTCCGCTTTTTCCGAAACACTCTTACCTGAAAATAGACCAGGATCAGTACCTCGGTACGCGACAATAACATTGTGAGGCGACCCAACGCTTTGATACGCAGTTGCGTGAAAGCCGGTAGCCGGATCACTGGCATAGCCAAATATCTTATAATCCTGGCCATCTAGAGAAACATATCTATTGTTATCGCCCACATCACGCGGTGATCGGTTGGCATACGAGTCATTACTTGCATCAGCTAACGCTTGATCAATGACTTTCATGACTTGACTTCCTTAACAGTGATCGTCACTGGGAAATAAGCATCAGGGTCTTTAAGAACCTCGGGATCGTCAGACTGGAACTCTAGCGCACCATAGGGAACCAAAGCAGGATCCCCATAAGAACTATTCTTGAAATAGCTTTTCCCACCACCCTCGCGCAAGATTTTTTCCAACAACCCTCCCCAACCGAATTTCACACCCTTGCCAATCGCGCTAACACCCACACTTGTCACATCCCAGTGGCAAACCCCGAGATTGAAATAATCTTCATCCAGCAGGGCATCGCGATAAAAATATCCCTTCCATGTGTGGTCATCCACCTGGACCATAGGAATATCGAGCCCGGTGTTAGGCACATGCTGCTCGCCAAGAACTGGCATCATCGGCACACAATTCTTATTGATGACGTCATATCCAATGTAAGCACCCTTGAAAGAATCCCACGGTCCCGGCGCATTTGACGTGGCGATGACCTCGTAGCGCTTGACCGGATGCGGATTCAGATGCCCGGTCGCACCGTCGTTGCCAACATCGATACCTTTCGAACAACCGGCGGCGGTCGCGGCCAGGGGCATGATGGCGGCAGCGGCCAGGTGGTGCAGTTTCATCGTATCGTCCTCGGGGGGATAGGCCGCAGGCAGCGCGGCAGTGGGGTCTGGTGGCAATGGCAGTCTCGGCTTGCGCCAGGGCGCAATCGGCACCCCGCCACGCGGCAGCGCGCCGAGCCTGGCGTAGACGTCCGCATTGATGCTGCCCATGTCGCGCAGGAGCTGCGCATCGCGCATCGTGCGGGCGCGTGGACGATAGGGATTGTCGCTGTACGTGCTCTTTTCGTCGCTCATCGCGCCACCTCTCCTTTATCAAGACTCCAAGTTGCGACTGCGATCTTACTCGCTGGAAACCATGTCGCCACTGCCCATCGCGCAAAGGGTACAAGTGAGATCCTGACCCACATCCATGGCCCGGATTTTCCTGATGAATCGCCATCGGGCTCTGATACCGGCATGCGGCAGCGCCAGGTATTGGTTACATAACTGACTGGAAGCCTGTAGCTGAGCCACTGGAAAAGCCGAGAACCCAGTAGCGCCTCTCGCCTGAATGCACCTGCTTCTTGCAGCGATATCGCTTCGAGGACGATTCACATACGCGTCGTTGGCCGCATCGGCAACCGCTTGATCAATCCCCTTCACGGCTGGGCCTCCCTGACAGCGAGGGTGACAGAGAAATACGCGTCCGGATGCTGTAGCACTTCAGGATCAGCAGGATCAGCAGGATCGAAATCCTGTGCCCCGTAAGGGACCAGGGACTTATCCCCATACGCGACCTTCTTGAAATACCTGGTCCCTCCACCTTCGCGCAGAATCTTCTCCATAGAGCCGCTCCACGCAAACCTTAGGCCCTGAGCAATCGCACTGACGCTCACGCTCGTGACGTCCCAATGGCACACCCCAAGCTTGAAGTAATCCTCATCTTGCAGCGCATCACGGTAGAAATACCCCTTCCACGTATGGTCGTCTACGCGGGTCATCGGAACGTCGAGTCCGGTATTGGGGACTTGCTGTTGACCAATGAAGGGGATCATCGGAACGCACTTCTTATTGACGACGTCGTATCCGATGTAGGCGCCCTCGAACGCATCCCACGGCCCCGGCGCATGGGACGTGGCGATGACCTCGTCGCGTTTGACCGGGTGCGGATTCAGATGTCCGGTTGCGCCATCGTTGCCGACGTCGATGCCGTTGGAGCAGCCCGCGCCAGCCACGAGGATGGCAGCGACAGCGAGTGCGCGCAGGATTCTGAGACGGGGCCTGCGACGAGCGGTCACGCCGGCAGGGATCCACGCACCCTCGGCATGCCGCGCACCCGTCTGTGCCACGGCGGGCGTGGGCGGTACGCGCATCGCATTCGAAAGGCGACTGAGGGTGAACATTGCGGGTCATCCATGTCCGGCATCGTTACCCACGCACCATACCCCGGCGCCGGCGGGTCAGGCCAGCGGCTGGCGCCCCAGCGTGACCCGATCGCGCGCCTCCAGGTCCTGATACGTCGCCACCTCCGCGAAGCCGGCCGCCTCCAGCAGCGCGCGCACCGCCACGCCCTGGTCCCAGCCGTGTTCCAGCAGCAGCCAGCCACCGGGCAGCAGATGCGCCGGCGCATCGGCGACGATCCGGCGCAGGTCGTCCAGCCCATCGGGGCCGGACGCCAGCGCGCTGGCCGGTTCGTAGCGCAGGTCGCCCTGCTGCAGGTGCGGATCGCCGGCGGCGATGTACGGCGGGTTGCTGGCGATCAGATCGAAGCGCTGGCCGGCCAGCGGCGCCAACCACGGCCCATGCGCGAAAGCGACGTTACCCAGGCCGTGCGCCTGCGCATTGGCCTGCGCCACCGCCAGGGCGGCCGTACTGAGGTCGGTGGCCAGCACCTGCGCCCTGGGCCGCTCGCTGGCCAAGGCCAGGGCGATCGCGCCGCTGCCGGTGCCGAGGTCGGCGATGCGCCGGCCCGGCGCCGGATCCAGTCGCTCCAGCGCCAGCTCCACCAGCCGCTCGGTGTCCGCGCGCGGGATCAACGTGGCCGGTCCGACCGCCAGGTCCAGGGTCCAGAAGCCGCGCCGGCCGGTCAGGTAGGCCACCGGCTCGCCCTGTACACGCCGGGCGAGCAGCCCCTGAAACCCATCCGCCACCTCGTCCGCCAACGGATCGCGGGCGTGCGCGAACAGCCACGCACGGTCGCGCTGCAGGGCATGCAGCAGCAAGGCTTCGGCATCGCCGCGCTCGACCTGGGTGCAGGCGTCGCGCAGCAGGGATTCGGGGGTAGGCGCATTCATCGCTGTCACGATGACGCAGCGAGCGCGGAAAAGCCAACGTGGTAGAACAGACCGACGCCCATGCGCCCTGGGCGGCTGACGCGCTGTTCGCGCGGCAGTGCAGCAAAGAGCCAGGCTTGGGAATCGATAGAGGAAACCTATCTATTCAATTCCATCAATCGATTTGAGGGATCTATCGGCGCCCCCTATCATGAGCCTCGTTCCATCCCCCGACCCCTATTGCAACCACGAGGAAACTCCATGTCGTCTTTGATCAACACCCAGGTCCAGCCGTTCAAGGCCAACGCCTACCGTAATGGCGAATTCATCGAAGTCACCGACGCGGACCTGAAGGGCAAGTGGTCGGTGCTGATCTTCATGCCGGCCGCCTTCACCTTCAACTGCCCGACCGAAGTGGAAGACGCCGCCGAGCATTACGCCGAGTTCCAGAAGATCGGCGCCGAGGTCTACATCGTCACCACCGACACCCATTTCTCGCACAAGGTGTGGCACGAGACGTCCCCGGCGGTGGGCAAGGCCCAGTTCCCGCTGGTCGGCGACCCGACCCACCAGCTGACCCGCGCCTTCGGCGTGCACATCGAGGAAGAAGGCCTGGCCCTGCGCGGCACCTTCGTGATCAACCCGGAAGGCGTGATCAAGACCCTCGAGATCCACGACAACGCGATCGCTCGCGACGTCACCGAGACCCTGCGCAAGCTCAAGGCCGCGCAGTTCGTCGCCTCGCACCCGGGCGAGGTCTGCCCGGCCAAGTGGAAGGAAGGCGAGAAGACCCTGAAGCCGTCGCTGGACCTGGTCGGCAAGATCTAAGCCGCCCTCGCTCCCATCTCCGCCTCGCGGCGGGGGTGGGGGTGAACCGCAGCCGGCATCGCGCGCCGGCGCCGGCTGCGGTTCATCCCTCCTCCCCTCTTCGCAGCGCGCTGCTCCGGCAGCACGCCTCCCCCTCGCTTTGCCCAACGTCAGGAGTCCGCCATGTTGGATGCCGATCTGAAAACCCAGTTGAAGGCCTACCTGGAGCGGGTCGTCCGGCCCATCCACATCACCGCGTCGGTGGACGATGGCGCCAAGTCGCGCGAGATGCTCGACCTGCTCGAGGACCTGGTGCTGCTGTCGGACAAGATCACCCTGGACGTGCACCGCGACAGCGGCGAGCGCGCGCCCTCCTTCGCGCTGAACAGCCCCGGCCACGACATCCACCTGCGCTTCGCCGGCCTGCCGATGGGCCACGAGTTCACCTCGCTGGTGCTGGCGCTGCTGCAGGTCGGCGGGCATCCGTCCAAGGCCACCGCCGAACTGATCGAGCAGGTGCGCAACCTGCCCGGCGAGTACCGCTTCGAAACCTATTTCTCGCTGTCCTGCCAGAACTGCCCGGACGTGGTGCAGGCGCTGAACCTGGCCGCGGTGTTGAATCCGAACATCCAGCACGTGGCGATCGACGGCGCGCTGTTCCAGGACGAGGTCGAGGCGCGGCAGATCATGTCGGTGCCCACCGTGTACCTCAACGGCGAAGTCTTCGACCAGGGCCGCATGACCCTGGAGCAGATCGTGGCCAAGCTCGACACCGGCGCGGCCAAGCGCGATGCGGCGGCGATCGCGGCCAAGGCGCCGTTCGACGTGCTGGTGGTCGGCGGCGGCCCGGCCGGCGCGGCGGCGGCGATCTACGCCGCGCGCAAGGGCATCCGCACCGGGGTGGCGGCCGAGCGCTTCGGCGGCCAGGTGCTGGACACCATGGCGATCGAGAACTTCATCTCCGTGCAGGAGACCGAAGGCCCGAAAATGGCCGCGGCGCTGGAGCAACACGTGCGCCAGTACGACGTGGACATCATGAACCTGCAGCGCGCCGAACAGCTGGTGCCGGCCGGTGCCGACGGCCTGGTCGAGGTCAAGCTGGCCAACGGCGCCTCGCTGAAGAGCCGCACGGTGATCCTGTCCACCGGCGCGCGCTGGCGGCAGATGAACGTGCCCGGCGAAGACCAGTACCGCAACAAGGGCGTGGCCTATTGCCCGCACTGCGACGGCCCGCTGTTCAAGGGCAAGCGCGTGGCGGTGATCGGTGGCGGCAACTCCGGCGTGGAAGCGGCGATCGACCTGGCCGGCATCGTCAGCCACGTCACCCTGGTCGAGTTCGACAGCAAGCTGCGCGCCGACGAAGTCCTGCAGCGCAAGCTGCGCAGCCTGGGCAACGTCGACATCCTGGTCAACGCGCAGAGCACCGAGGTGCTCGGCGACGGCCAGAAGGTCACCGGCCTGGTCTACAAGGACCGCGTCGGCGGCGATGTGCATCGCGTGGCGCTGGAAGGCATCTTCGTGCAGATCGGGCTGCTGCCGAACACCGAATGGCTGCAGGGCACGGTGGCGCTGTCGCCGCGTGGCGAGATCGTGGTCGACGACCGCGGCCAGACTTCCCTGCCGGGTGTGTTCGCCGCCGGTGACGCGACCACGGTGCCGTACAAGCAGATCATCATCGCCATGGGCGAAGGTTCCAAGGCGGCGCTGAGCGCGTTCGACCACCTGATCCGGCACAGCGCACCGGTCGCCAGCGGCAGCGTGGCCGAAGCGGCCTGATCCGCATCCGTCCCGCGCCGCTTCGCCGGCGCGGGACCAGGGTGTGCGGTCTCCACCGCGCGCGCCCATCTGTCTCGTCGCCAAGTGCGCCACACGCTCTATGCTGTGACCCTGCGTCACCTCCCGCCGCTGCGTTCCGAGGAACCCGCTGATGAACCTGCGTGATCTGAAATACCTGGTGGCGCTGGCCGATCACAAGCATTTCGGGCGCGCCGCCGCGGCCTGCTTCGTCAGCCAGCCGACGCTGTCCACGCAGATCAAGAAGCTAGAGGACGAACTGGGCGTGCCGCTGGTCGAGCGCGCGCCGCGCAAGGTCATGCTGACCCCGGCCGGGCGCGAGGCCGCCAGCCGCGCGCGCGGCATCGTCGCCGAGATCGAGCAGATGAAGGAGGCGGCGCGGCGCAGCCAGGACCCGGAAGCCGGCACCGTGCGCCTGGGCATTTTCCCGACGCTCGGCCCGTACCTGCTGCCGCATGTGATCCCGCGCATCCGCGCGCGCTTCCCGCAGCTGGAACTGCTGCTGATCGAAGAGAAGAGCGACGTGCTGCTGACCCGCCTGCGCGAGGGCCGGCTGGACGCGGCGCTGCTGGCGTTGCCGTTGCACGACGAGCAATTGCATGCCGAATTCCTGTTCGAGGAACCGTTCGTG
>NZ_AQOI01000347.1:0-4216 GCF_000364665.1 Xanthomonas sp. SHU 199 | reverse complement strand
TGGCGGTGCCCGAGCAGCATCCGCTGGCGCGGCGGCCGACCCCGCTGACCATGGACGAACTGCACGCGCAACGCCTGCTGCTGCTCGAGGACGGGCATTGCCTGCGCGACCAGGCGCTGGACGTGTGCCACCTGTCCGGCGCGCTGGAGAAGGCCGAGTTCCAGGCCACCAGCCTGGAGACGCTGCGGCAGATGGTCGCCGCCAACGTCGGCGTGACCCTGCTGCCGCTGCTGGCGGTGCAGCCGCCGGTGGCCAATCCGCCGAACCTGCGCCTGCTCCCGTTCGCGCCCGACGGCGGGCCGAGCCGGCGCATCGCCATGCTGTGGCGGCGCAGTTCGGCGATGGGCGCGTTCCTGCAGCAACTGGCGCACCTGTTCGGTGCGCTGCCCGAGGAGCTGTTCACGCTGCCGGCGCAGGCATCGCTGCCGGACCAGGCGCCGCGCCAGGTGGCCTGAACAGGCCGACCGGCCGCGACGTCGCATCGGCGCCGGCTTGCTTGCACAATGGGAACGGGGGCGGCGCGGTGCCGCCTCCGTTCGTTGTGCCATCCAACCGGAGCCTGTCCATGACCTCGCAACACCACAGCGGCCTGCCGCCCTCGTTGATCGTCTCCAGCCGCGACCTCGCGCGCCTGGAAGCCCTGCTCGACTCCCCTGCCTTGCACCAGCACCCGGCCGCGCAAGCGCTGGGCGCAGAACTCGACCGCGCCACCGTGATGGCGCCCGACCAGATTCCCCCCGGCATCGTCACCATGCATTCCCGCGTGGAGTGCGAAGACGAACTGCACGGCGAACGCCATCAGCTGACCCTGGTGTATCCGCACGAAGCCGATGCCGCGCATGCGCGCATCTCGGTGCTGGCCCCGGTCGGTAGCGCCCTGCTCGGCCTGGCCGTGGGCCAGTCGATCGACTGGCAGGCGCCCGGCGGACGCCCGCTGCGCCTGCGCGTGACCGCGGTGCGGCGCGCCGACGACGACAATGCGCGCGCGGCGCGTTAACGTGCGCGGCCCTATCCTTGTTCCCACTCGTTCCCGAGAGATACCGATGACCTCTTCCGCCCCCTCCAAGCTCGCCCAGTTGCGCGAGTTGTCCGTGGTCGTGGCCGATACCGGCGACTACGACGCGATCAAGCGGCTCAAGCCGGTGGACTGCACCACCAACCCGACCCTGGTGAAGAAGGCGCTGGACCTGCCGGTCTATGCCGACCTGATCGACGAGGCACTGGCCTGGGCGCGCGGCCAGGACGGCGACCACACCGCCCTGGTCGACGAGATCGCCGACCGCCTGACCATCGGCGTCGGCGCCAAGCTCAGCGCGCTTGTGCCCGGCCGCGTGTCCACCGAGGTGGACGCCGACCTGGCCCACGACACCGCCGCCACCATCGCCAAGGCGCACAAGTTCATCGCCATGTACGCCGAGCGCGGCATCCCCAAGGACCGGATCCTGATCAAGGTCGCCGCGACCTGGGAAGGCATCGAGGCGGCGCGGCAGCTGCAGCGCGACGGCATCGACTGCAACCTGACCCTGATCTTCAACCGCACCCAGGCCCTGGCCTGCGCCGAGGCCGGCGTGTTCCTGATCTCGCCGTTCGTCGGCCGCATCCTCGACTGGTACGTGGCCAAGGGCCAGACCCCGGCGACCATCGACGAGGACCCGGGTGTGCAGTTCGTGCGCGGCGTGTACGACGAGTTCAAGCGCCGCGGTTCGCAGACCGTGGTCATGGGCGCCTCGTTCCGTTCCACCGCGCAGATCGAGGCGCTGGCCGGCTGCGACCGCCTGACCATCTCGCCGGACCTGCTGGAGAAGCTCGACGCCGACCACGGCCCGCTGCCGCGCAAGCTCTCGCCCGGCCAGGCCGACGGCGCCAAGATCGAGCCGATCGACGCCAAGCGCTTCACCGCCGACCTGGCCGCCGACCCGATGGCCACCGAAAAGCTGGCCGGCGGCATCGACACCTTCGCCAAGGACCTGCAGACCCTGCGCGACACGATCCGGCACAAGCTGGTCGGCTGAGTGGTGCAGCCCCAAGCGCGGCGATGCCGCGCTTGGGGTGCGGGAATGGAGAAACGGGAATGGGGAATCGGGAAAAGCGAGTCCCCGTCTCTCTGCGTCTCCCGATCGATTCGATGACGTCTGCATGCGGTCGCCCTGCGCGAGCGCGAAGGCGCACGCCCCCACGAACGCCGAAAACAGACGTAGGCGCGGCGCACATCACCTGCGGCGCTTTCGACACCGCGTTGGCGCGACCACAACTTTTCCCAGGCTATGCTGCGCGCCCGAGTGCAGAGGCAAGGCAATGGCGACGATCGCAGTGGTGATGGTGGACGGCGTGGCGGACTGGGAGATCGGCACCATCCTGCCGGCAGCGCGGGCCTGGTTCGGCGACACGATCCAGATCGCCAGCATCGACGGCAAGCCCATCACCTCGATCGGCGGGCTGGAGCTGCACCCCACCTATGCGCTGTCGGACCTGGCGCCATTGGACGCCGACCTGTGGCTGCTGCCCGGCAGCGACCGCTGGCAGGCCGGCGAGATTCCAGGACTGAGCGCACTGCTGCTGCAGCGTCTGGAGGCTGGCCGCGGCGTGGCGGCGATCTGTGGGGCGACCCTGGCGCTGGCCTACGCCGGCCTGCTCGATAGCCGCCCGCACACCAGCAATTCCGAAGCCTTCCTGCGCGAGCACGCCGGCGTCTACGCCGGCAGCGCGCATTACCAGGAGCGCCGCGTGGTCAGCGCCGGCGGCCTGATCACCGCCCCCGGCACCAGCCCGGTCAGTTTCGCCGAGGAATGCCTGCGCCTGCTGCACCCCGAACGCGAGGAGCAGATCACGCAGATGCGGCAGATGTTCGCGGCCGAGTTCGTGTAGCGCGACCAGTGCCACCTGTCATGCAGACGGCGGTGGCGCCGCATGACTACACTTGTCGCCACTCCCTGCAGTTCGCCATTGACGGCTACGCGCAGCGTCGCGATCGACCCTTGGCGGGCGTGACGTAACGGCGCTCACGCACACCAGCGCGCCGGCAGGGTGCTTTCACGGCCTGGACAGGAGAGAGTGCATGCGCGGATGGATGGCGCGTTATTTGTTTTCGCTGGCGCTGGCCGCCGCCAGCGCCACCGGCATGGCCGCCACACCGGCACCGACGCGGGTCGCGATCCTGGGCGTGGAGCACGCGGGGCAACTGGTTTCCGAACGCGACCAGCCGGGCGTGCTCGCGGCGTTCCTGGAGCAACTCGCGCCGGACGCGATCTGTATCGAACGCCCGCCAGAGCAGGCGGCGCGCGGCGATTACTACGAATACACCTACGAGGTGCAGGGCGTGATCCTGCCGTACGCCGCGGCGCATCCCGTCGCCCTCTGTCCGATCGACTGGATGCCGCCGGTGGAGGACGCCAGACTGGGCTTCGGCGTGGACCTGGACACGCCGCTGGAACTGCGCCGCGAACAGGGCTTCCAGGGCTTCCTGTCGTTCCCCGACAAGGCCGCCCTGCAGCGCGACTTCTTCGCGGCGGATGCGGCCGAGAACGTGGCCGCGGTGCGGAAGTGGGCGCAAACCCCGGCGCCGCGCGCCGACCAGGACCTGCCGCGGCGCCTGTATCTGTACCGCACCTTCCTGCAGGCCCAGCGCATCCGCGCCGCGGCACTGGCGCACCCGGGCAAGACCGTGCTGGTCGTGGTGGGCTATTTCCACAAACCGGACCTAGAGGCGATCCTCGCGCACGACCCGGCGATCGCGCTGGTACAGCCGTCGACGCTGGGGCGCCCCACTGCGGACGCGGTCGCGCGCGCCACCACCGCGACGCAGCGCGCGGCGATCCTCGCCTTCAACCTGCTCGGCACCCAGGCCGAGACCGGCAACGTCGATTGGGCGTGGATGGGCCGCGTCCTGGAGGCGTACGCGGCCGAGGCGCCGGCCGCCGAAACGGCGCTGTTGCAGACGCGCCTGGCGCTGCTGAGCGGCCGCATTGCACCGGCCGAAGCGCGGCGGCGCTACGCACGGCTCGCCGAGGACACGCCGGTCGAACTAGCGTTCGGCTGGACCGGCGTGCAGGACCGCACACGCGTGGATTCCTTCTTCGATCCCTTCGGCAACCTGACGGTGCGCCAGCGCGCGACGCTGGAACTGGCGCGGACCGACTACGCGCTCGGCCGCAGCCGCGACGGCGACGCGACGATCGAACGGCTCAAGGCCGAGCTGTCGCCACGCAAGGCGCTGCAG
>NZ_AQOI01000346.1:0-1616 GCF_000364665.1 Xanthomonas sp. SHU 199 | reverse complement strand
GCGGCCCGCCGCCGCGAGCACGCGCGATTCGCGTGCCGCGAAGTAACGGGCTCGCGTCGAGACGTCACCCGCGGTCGCCGTGACCCTCGATGGCGACAGCATCCTGCGCGAACGACGCGCAGGTGCGATCGTTCAGGCCTCCAGCCCGATCGGGCAACTCACCCCGGTCCCGCCCAGGCCGCAGTAGCCGCCCGGGTTCTTGGCCAGATACTGCTGGTGCTCGTCCTCGGCGTAGTAGAACGGCGGCGCCGGGAAGCGGATCTCGGTGGTGATGGGGCCGTAGCCGGCGGCGTCCAGGCGCTGCTGGTAGGCGTCGCGGCTGGCCAGCGCGGCCTCGTACTGCGCCTGGGTGGTGCAGTAGATCGCCGAGCGGTACTGGGTGCCGGTGTCGTTGCCCTGGCGCATGCCCTGGGTCGGGTCGTGGCTTTCCCAGAAGGTCTGCAGCAACTGCTCGAAGCGCACGGTCTGCGGGTCGAACGCCACCAGCACCGCCTCGGTGTGGCCGGTCTGGCCCGAGCAGACCTCGCGATAGCTGGCATTGGGCGTCTCGCCGCCGGCGTAGCCGACCGCGGTGCTGAACACGCCCGGCAGCGACCAGAACTTGCGTTCGGCGCCCCAGAAGCAGCCCAGGCCGAACTGCACCTGTTCCAGGCCGGCAAACGCATCGCGCAACGGATGGCCGTTGACGAAGTGACGGTTGTGCAGCGGCAGCGGCTGCGCGCGTCCCGGCAGGCTCTCGCCCGGGCGCGGCAGGCGCTGCTTGAAGGCACCGATTCCCAACATGGCATGGACTCCTGGCAGCGACGGCGATGTCGTGTGGATGGCGCTGCCGGAGTCCGCTTTCAAGTGCGCCCGACCACCGCGGCGGCGGTGACAGGCGCGACGTTCACTTCGCTGCGGCGCTGGCCGTGGCGGCGGCGACCGGTTCCGGCATCGCCGAGCTGTGGTGGTTGATGATCAGCCAGCGCCCGTCGCGCTTTTCGTAGACGAAGGTGTAGCGCGCCTGCACCTGGCGGGTGCTGCCGTCGGGATTGTTCAGGGTGAAGGTGTAGACGCCCGCGTCGACCGCACTGTCGTCATCGAGCAGCCGCACCTGGCGGTAGTTGATGGCCCCGCGCGGCTTGGCGGCGAGGAAGTGGCTGAAGTAGTCCTCGATCTCGGCGCGGCTGGCGCGCACCTGGTTGGACACGGTGGGCAGCAGCACGCCGTCGCGGGCGTACAGGTCGGCCACGCGCTGCGGATTGCCGGTGGCCAGTGCCGCGTTCCAGCGGTCGAACAGGCCGGCGATCTCGCGCTCGGCACTGCTGGCCGGTGTCGCCGGCGTACCGTCGTAGTGCATCGCCGGCGCGGCCAGCGCGGTGGAGGTGGTGGTCAGGCCCAGTGCCAGGGCGAACAGGATGCGACGCATGGGAAGTCTCCGTGTGCTGAGGGGATGCCGTCTCGGGGCGAAGCGAGTATCGGCAGCGGCGGCTTGCGCAACATCCGCCGGGCGGCATATCCTCGAATATGCCGTTCGGCATATCGGAGACGCGCCCGTGCACCCTCCCTCCAATGCAGGCCAGTGGCGTGAAGCACTGCGCCGCGACGCTGCCGACGCCGCGCGCTGGCAAGCCGTG
>NZ_AQOI01000345.1:0-20577 GCF_000364665.1 Xanthomonas sp. SHU 199 | reverse complement strand
GCAGGTTGTTCGAGGTGCCCTGAAGTCCCTCCCACAGCGCTCCCAGCCAATGTATCGCGAGCCCCGGCAGGAGTCGTTTTGCTGTCGCTCAAGCTGAGTGTCAGACGAGAAGAACGTTAGGAGCGGCCTCAGCCGCGACCGCAACCCATCATCGCCCGCTGCTGCTGGACCAGGTGCCACCGTTCCGTCGGCAACGCATGGCAGCACCGCTGCTCGCGCATCACCTCCATCCGTTCCCGCCCGATCCCGTCGGGCGGGAACCGCTTGCTCCGCTAGGCGGAACGACGCCGACGCCGGCGCCAGGCGATCAGCCGCCACAGCGCATAGCCGAGCAGCACGAACGGGGCCAGCCCCACCACCGCGCGAATCGCCCAGGCGATCGATCCGGCGAAGATTTCGCCGCTGTCGTGCAGCGCCTCGCCGATGTCGCTGCGACTCCGCTCGGCGGTCGGCGCCGAGAACGTCAACGTCACCCGCTGCGTATCCAGGCGCCGGCGCTGCTGTGCGGCTTCCTGGCTGGTGGCGAGCAACTGCGTCTCCACGGCGGCCAGTTTCTCCGACAGCGCGATCATGTCGGCCACGCTGAGATCGCGGCGCTGCTGGAACTCCTGCAGGCGCCGCTGCTCGGCCTGCAGGCGCTGGCGCTGCGCGTCGTTGTCCTGCACCGCCTGCGCCAGATCCTCGGCATGGGTGGTGCGGCTTTCGATCTGGCCATCCTGGCCCGCCTGCGCGATCAACGGCTCGACCCCGGCCGGCGCGATCCGCACGCTGAGCTCACCGCGCGGCTGCTCGCCGCCGCGCTGCTCGACCTGCAACACGGTGCATGCCCCGAAACTGGATTTCAGGCAGCTTTCCTGGAGTTGCTTGAGGCGTGCGGGAATCTGCGCCACCGGCAATGCCACATCGACCTCGTGCTCATAGGCCAGGGACGGCATGGCGAAAGCGCCGGGACTCGGCGGCGGCGCTGCGACGGCTGCCTCTGCCGCCTGCGCTGCGGCCTCGGCGGCACCGGCCGCGCTACTGGCGGCATCGGCGGAATAGAGATGAGCGGCCGGCAGCGCCGCGCTCTCGCCGCCGCGGCTGCAGGCAGCGATCGACACCGCCAGCGCCAGGGAAGCGCCCCAGCGACACCAGCGCCGACGCGCAGGCGCTTCGACAGCGAGCGTGCCAGCCGCTGCTGCGACGCCTTCCGGATCGAACGCGGTGTCGCGTACGACATGGCCACGATGGCGACGTCCCTTGTCCTGCATTGCAGTGCTCCTGAATGGCGAAAGCGTCCAGGGTAATCCAATGGCAGGGGCGCTGGCAGCACGGCGCAGCTACCCTGGTGGATCGACCCACTCCAGGAACCCCGATGCGCAAGCACCTGCTCGCCGCCGCCCTGCTCGCCGCCCTTGCCGGCTGCCAGAAGCCCGCCGACGCGCCCGCCGCCAGCAACGCAGCCCCCGGCCAGGCCGCGGCCGCGCCCGATGCAGCCGCTGACGCCAGCTTCGCCGCGCTCTCCAAGCGCGCCGTCGACACCTGGATGCAACTGTCCCCGGTCGGCGCCACCCAGACCGGCGACCATCGCTACGACAGCGAACTGGACGACCTCAGCGCCGCCGGCCGGCAGAAGAGCCTGGACGCGAGCAAGCAGTTGCTGGCCGAACTGGACAAGCTCGACACCACCAAGCTCTCGCGCGAGAACCAGGTGGACGCGGCGATCCTGCGCAACCAGTTGCAGTCGGACATCTGGAACAGCGAGGTGGCACAAGGCTGGGCGACCGATCCGCAGGTCTACAACGGCCTGGCCGGCGGCGCGATCTACGGACTGATGGCGCGCGAGTTCGCGCCGCTGCCGGAGCGGCTGAAGTCGGCCACCGCGCGCATGGAGAAGATCCCGGCGCTGTTCGCGCAGGCGCGCGCCAACCTCGACCCGGCCCGCGTGTCGGAGATCAGCGCCAAGACCGTGGCCAAGCAGAACCGCGGCATCCTCAGCATCGTCGACAGCTTCATCGTCCCGCACATCCAGGAACTGCCGCAGGCCGACGCGCAGCGCCTGCAAGCGGCGATCGAGGGCCTGAAGAAGGCCGTGGCCGAACAGCAGACCTGGCTGGACCAGACCCTGGTGCCCAACGCCAAAGGCGACTTCCGCCTCGGCGCGGAGAAGTACGACCAGAAGCTGAAGTTCGCGCTCAACTCCTCGCTGTCGCGCGCCGAGATCAAGCAGCGCGCCGAGGCCGAGCTCTCGCGCGTGCGCCAGGACATGTACGGCATCGCCCGCACCGTGCTCAAGGACAAACCCGGCGCGCCGGCCCTGGTCGATGCGCCCAGCGACGAACAGCGGCAGAAGGCGATCGAGGCGGCGCTGGAGCTGGCCTATGCGCAGCATCCTGCGCGCGACAAGGTGGTCGAGGCCGCCAAGGCCTCGCTGGCCGATGCCACCGACTTCGTGCGCAAGAAGGATCTGGTGACCCTGCCCGACGCGCCGGTGGACATCATCCTGATGCCCGAGTTCCAGCGCGGCGTGGCGGTGGCCTACTGCGATTCGCCCGGCCCGCTGGACAAGAACCTGAAGACCTTCTACGCGGTGTCGCCGATCCCCGACGACTGGACTACGCAGCAGGCCGACTCGTTCCTGCGCGAGTACAACAGCCGCATGATCCACCTGCTGAGCATCCACGAGGGCGTGCCCGGGCATTACGTGGAAGGCTGGCACTCGGCCAAGTTCCCGTCGACGCTGCGCGGCGTGCTGCGCTCGGGCGTGTTCGCCGAAGGCTGGGCGGTGTACACCGAGCGGATGATGCAGGAGCAGGGTTATCTGGACAACGATCCGCTGTTCCACCTGGTGCAGCTGAAGTTCTATCTGCGCAGCATCGCCAACGCACTGCTCGACCAGGGCGTGCACGTGGACGGCTGGAGCAAGGAACAGGCGCTGCACCTGATGGTCCACGACACCTTCCAGCAGCAGAGCGAGGCCGAGGGCAAGTGGGTACGCGCGCAGCTGACCTCGGCGCAGCTGCCGACCTACTTCGTCGGCGTGCAGGAACACCTGGACCTGCGCAAGGCGATGCAGGACAAGCTCGGCGACAAGTTCAACCTCAAGGCCTACCACGACCAGGTGCTGTCCTACGGCGCCCCGCCGGTGCGGTTCGTGCGCGAACTGATGCTGGACGAGCCGATCAAGTAGTCGGGATTGGGGAGTCGGGATGACGGGCCTGCGGCCGTGGTGAAGCGCTTGAGGATTGGCAAGAACGTCTGGCCCCTGCTGCTGCATGGTCGTTGATACGGGCGCGATACCGTGTCTGCGCGATGCGGGGTTGATGGGCTGTCGCTGCGCGCTGCCTCCCCCTCACCCCCCTCTCCCGAAGGGAGGGGGGGCGTTGGCCTCTCCCTTCTCCCCTCGGGAGAAGGTGCCCCGAAGGGGCGGATGAGGGTACGGGCGCCGCCTCGTGCAATCACACGGGTGCAGGCTGGTTTCGCGACGCTTCGCGGTGGCTTGCATTTTGTGCAGCGGCAGGCCAGAGGTGAGGCGCGAGGTCAGGCACCGCCAGCGCGGCGACGCCTGCTCATCGGTGCGCGGCGCACGCGTCGTCGATGCGTTCACCGGCTGGGCGTAACAACGCCACCATCTTCGCCAACGCGTTCGATCGACGGCCGCCACGACCGCACGACCTCACGCGAGTCAGCCCACGCGGTCTGCCGGCGTCTCGCTGCTCCACAACAGCATCGCGTCGCCGTAGCTGAAGAAGCGGTAGCGCTCGGCGATGGCGTGGCGATAGGCGGCGAAGATGCGCTCGCGGCCGGCGAAGGCCGAGACCATCATCAGCAGCGTGCTTTCCGGCAGATGGAAGTTGGTCACCATCGCGTCGATGCTGCGGATGCGGTAGCCCGGCAAGATGAAGATCTGCGTCTCGCCGGCGAACGGATGCAGTTCGCCGTCCTTGGACGCGCTCTCCAGCGCGCGCACCACCGTGGTCCCCACCGCGATCACGCGGCCGCCGGCCGCACGCGTGCGCCGTACCTGCTCGACCAGGCTGGCGCCGACGTTGAGCCACTCGCGATGCATCTGGTGCTGCTCCAGCGCTTCCACCCGCACCGGCTGGAAGGTGCCGGCACCGACGTGCAGGGTCACATGCCCGACCTCGACCCCGCGCTGCTGCAGCGCCTGCAGCAGCGGCGCGTCGAAATGCAGCCCGGCGGTCGGTGCGGCGACCGCGCCGGCCTCGCGCGCGAACACGGTCTGGTAGCGCTCGCGATCGTCCAGGCCCGGCTCGCGGCGGATGTACGGCGGCAACGGCAACCGCCCGGCCTGCTGCAGCCAGTGCTCCAACGCGCCGTCCACATGGAACTGCAACTGGTAGAACTCGCCGTCGCGGCCCAGCACCTCGGCCTCGCCGCCGGCATCCAGGGCGATGCGTGCGCCGGCCTTGGGCGACTTGCTCACGCCCAGTTGCGCCCGCGCGCGCTGGCCGCCGAGCAGCCGTTCGATCAGGATCTCGACCCGCCCGCCAGTGCTCTTCTTCCCGAACAGCCGCGCCGGGATCACCCGCGTGTCGTTGAAGATGAGCAGGTCGCCGGCACGCAGCAGTTCCGGCAGATCGCGCACGTGCCGATCGGCGAAGGCCGCCGGCGCCGGCGGTACCAGCAACAGCCGGCTGGCCGAGCGCTCGGCCAGCGGCTCCTGCGCGATCAGGTCTTCAGGCAGGTCGTAGTGGAAATCGGACTTTTTCAAGGCGCCGGGGGAGATCGGGAATGGGCCGGCCATTGTAGCGGCGCCGGGATTGGGCATTCGGGAGTGGGGATTCGTTGAAGCAAAGCGGGATCGCGCTCTTGCGAGCCCCACTCCCTAGTCCCCAATCCCGACCTCTCACCGCTCGAACTTGGTGGACAGAATGATCGACGAAGTGGTGCGCTCCACCCCGTCCAGCGCGCCGATGCGGTCGGTCAGTTCGTCCATGTCGTTGACGCCCGGCACCACGCCGAGCGCGATCAGGTCGAAGGAGCCGCTGACCGAATGCAGCACGCGCACCGCATCGATCTCGCGCAGTGCCTTGACCACCGAGGTCATCTTCTTCGGCAGCACGGTGATCAGGATGTGCGCGCGGATATGGCCCTGTTCGTAGTCGTCGCGGGTGCGCACGGTATAGCCGCAGATCACGCCCTCGCGCTCCAGGCGCTCGATCCGGCTCTGCACGGTGGTCCGCGACACGCCCAGGCGACGGGCGATCTGGGCGGTGGAGGCGCGCGCGTCCTCGCGCAGCAGCGACAGCAGGGCGTCGTCGGAGGCGGTGATCTTCATGACCACCAATTTTCGTCGAATCGACGAAAATGCGTCAATTCCTGCACGGATTCACGCTGCCATTCGACGATCCTGTCCCGATAATAGACAGGATCGTCGCCAGACAGCCCGCCTTCAGGAGATCTCCATGACCGTACTCGGCCCCCTCGCCCCGCTCCGTGCCCACGCCGGCGATCGCCTGACCCAGGGCCTGGACGACGCCAGCATCGAGCGCCTGGCGGCCTCGCATCCGTCGCTGCGCGCGGCGATCGACGCGGCCGGTGCGGACTACGCGCGCATCGCCACGGAGTTCGGCGATCTGCTCGACCTCGACGAGGCCGAGCAGATCCGCCGCCTGCAGGCCGGGTTCGTCAATTTCTACGCCGACGACGCAGTGACACCGTACGTGGCGCTGAGCGCGCGCGGCCCGTGGGTGGTCACGCTGAAGGGCGCGGTGCTGTACGACGCCGGCGGCTACGGCATGCTCGGCTTCGGCCACACCCCGGAGGCAGTGCTGGAGGCGATGGCACGGCCGCAGGTAATGGCCAACGTGATGACCCCCAACCTGTCGCAGCTGCGCTTCGAGCGCGCGCTGCGTGCGGAGATCGGCCACCGCCGCGGCGGCTGTCCGTACGCCCGCTTCATGTGCCTCAATTCCGGTTCCGAATCGGTGGGCCTGGCCGCGCGCATCGTCGACATCAACGCCAAGCTGCAGACCGATCCGGGCGCACGCCACGCCGGCGCCAGGATCAAGCGCCTGGTGGTCAAGGGCAGCTTCCACGGCCGCACCGACCGGCCCGGCATGTACTCCGACTCCAGCCGCAAGACCTATCTGCAGCACCTGGCCAGCTACCGCGGTGACGATGGGCTGATCGCCATCGCGCCCTACGACGTGGACGCGCTGCGCCGCGCCTTCGCCGAGGCCGAGCAGCACGGCTGCTTCATCGAGGCGGTGTTCCTGGAGCCGGTGATGGGCGAAGGCGACCCCGGCCGCGCGCTGCCGCCGGCGTTCTATGCCGCCGCGCGCGAACTGACCCGCAACCACGGGAGCCTGCTGCTGGTCGACTCGATCCAGGCTGGCCTGCGCGCGCACGGCGTGCTGTCGGTGGTGGACTATCCCGGCTTCGAGCAGCTCGACCCGCCGGACCTGGAAACCTATTCGAAGGCGCTCAACGCCGCGCAGTACCCGCTGTCGGTGCTGGCGGTGACCGAGCACGCGGCGCAGGTGTATCGCAAGGGCACCTACGGCAACACCATGACCAGCAACCCGCGCGCGCTCGACGTCGCTACCGCGACCCTGGCGCAGTTGACCCCGCAGGTGCGCGCCAACATCCGCGAGCGCGGCGCCGAGGCGGTGCAGAAGCTGGAGAAGCTCAAGGCCGAACTCGGCAGCGCCATCACCCAGGTGCAGGGCACCGGCCTGCTGTTCTCCTGCGCGCTGGCCCCGCAGTACAAGTGCTACGGCGCCGGCTCCACCGAGGAGTGGTTGCGCCAGCACGGCGTCAACGTGATCCACGGCGGCGAGAACTCGCTGCGCTTCACCCCGCACTTCGCGATGGACAGCGAAGAGCTGGATCTGCTGGTCGGGCTCATCGGCCGCGCCCTGCGCGAGGGCCCGCGCGTGGCACAGGCCGCGGCGGCCTGAACCCCGCTGCTTGCGGTGCCGCGGGACGGCGCCGCAAGCGGCCAATCCCGACAGCATTGGCGCGTGCCGCCCTTGCACAGAGGGCGAGTATCGGCCTGGCTTCGTGGTCCGCCGACACTGGCGACGCTCATGGCGACACGCGATCTGGCACTGCCACACCCGCTCCTTCGGCATACCTCGAAACGCACCTGGTGCGACGATCCGGCAGCGACACTGCGCCGTCGGTACCACGCCATCTCCAGGCAGCATCGGCTGCCTGGCACCGGCGCGCCTCTCTACCGCCCCGCAGCGCCCGCCTGGTCGGCGCTGGCGTCGCGCGCCCGCACGGACGGGCCCTAAATCACTCAGTGCCGGGTCATTTGGCCGATTGCGCGCCTTGATCGATGGGCCGCATTTTCTGGCGAGTCCGGCTATCCGAACCGCGGCGGACCGGCGCCGATGACAAAGAGATTGCAAACAATTCGCATTTGCATGGAAAATGAATGCACTGCCTGCATCGCATGCGCGGCAGACACCGTTTCGCCCAGCCGCCCGATCTCGCCGCCGCGGCCGCTCCCACTGGGGGACGGCCGCTGCCCGCGATCGGGGTGCCGCCCCTCCTGCAAACCGAACCGCCCATGACTTCTCCGATCAAGCGCCGCAAACACGCCGTGACCCGCCAGACCGCCGCACCGACCCTCACCACCGCCGTGCTGCTGGGCGGGCTGAGCCTGCTTTCCCCCGCGCATGCGGAGACCGGCGACCAGCCCACCACCCTGGACAAGGTCGACGTGCAGGCCCAGCGCGCCAAGCGCTACCTGGTGGAAGTGCCGGACTCGCCGAAGTTCACCCAGCCGCTGATCGATACCCCGCAGACCCTCAACATCATCGGCAAGGACCTGTTCAACGAGCAGGGCGCCACCACCCTCACCGAAGCGCTACGCAACAGCCCGGGCGTGGGCACGTTCTATGTGGGCGAGAACGGCAACACCAGCACCGGCGATGCGATCTACATGCGCGGCTTCGACAGTTCCAGCAGCATCTTCGTCGACGGGTTGCGCGACCTCGGCTCGATCTCGCGCGACGTGTTCAACATCGAGCAGATCGAGGTCGAGAAAGGCCCGGCCGGCACCGACAACGGCCGCAGCGCGCCGACCGGCGCGATCAACCTGGTCAGCAAGCAGGCGCACCTGGACAACGCCAGCAGCGCCACGCTGTCCGGTGGCGACCATGGCCAGCGCCGCGCCACCGCAGACTGGAACCAGGCGCTGGGCGCTAGCAGCGCGCTGCGGTTGAACGTGATGGGCCAGGACAGCGACGCCATCGGCCGCGACCATGTCGCCAACAAGCGCTGGGGCCTGGCCTCGTCGCTGGCGTTCGGCCTGGGCACCGACACGCGCTACCTGCTCGACCTGCTGTACGTGAAGCAGGACAACGTGCCCGACGGCGGCGTGCCGACGATCGGCCTGCCCGGCTACAGTTCGCCCGACCCCGCAAGGCCGTGGCTCGGCGGCGCGGCGCGCGTGGACAGCAGCAACTTCTACGGCACCCGCGACGACCACGACGACGTGACCGCGAAGATGGCGACGTTCCGCATCGAGCACGACGTGTCCGACACGGTCAAGCTGACCAATACCGCGCGCTGGGGCCGCAACGAGCAGGACTACCTGCTGTTCGCGTTCATGCCCAACGCCGCCAACCTGCGCACGCCGAATCCGGCGGATCCTGCGACCTGGACAGTGCTGCGCAGCCTGCCGACCTTCAAGGATCATCAGTACACCACCCTCGCCGACCAGTTGAACCTGCGCGTGGACTTCGCCACCGGCGCAGTGCAGCACAACCTCAGCACCGGCGTGGAAGCCTCGCGCGAGGAACTGCGCAGCTGGGGCCACAACATCGTCGACCGCGCCGCCTGGCTGACGGCCAATCCGGCCAACCTGTATGCGCCGGACTGGAACACCACGCCGCTGCGCACCGCGCGCAACGGCGCGCGCAGCCATGGCACCACCACCACCTACTCGGCCTATGCCTTCGACACGCTGAAGTTCGGCGACAGCTTCCTGGTCACGGCCGGGGTGCGCGCGGATCGCTACAAGACCGACTTCGACAGCCTGGTGTGCAGTTCCGCCACCTCCACCGCCGCGCCCTGCACCACCGTGGTCGGCCTGGACACCGACATCGCCGACACGCTGTTCAGCTGGAAGCTCGGCGCGGTCTACAAGGCCAACGAGGACGTGAGCGTGTACGCCAACTTCGCCACCTCGCAGCAGCCGCCCGGCGGCAGCACGCTGGAACTGAGCGCCTCGGCCAACAACGCCAACAATCCGCGCTTCGATCCGCAGAAGGCCAAGACCGCCGAAGTCGGCACGAAGTGGAACTTCCTCGACGACGCGCTGTTCGCGACGCTGGCGCTGTTCCGTACCGACGTGAACAACGAGATCGTGCAGGGCAGCGACGGGCTGTACTACCAGAGCGGCGCGAAGCGCGTGCAGGGCATCGAACTGTCGGCGGTGGGCAAGCTGACCGAGCGCTGGTCGCTGTCCAGCGGCTACACCAAGCTGGATGCGCGGGTACGTCAAGGCACGACCGTCTCGCAGGACGGCAGCCAGGATCTGGCCTACACCCCGGACAGCGCGTTCACCGCCTGGACCACCTACACCCTGCCGTTCGGGCTGACCGTCGGCGGCGGCGTGCGCTACTCGGGCGAGATGAAGCGCGGTCGCGACGGCGCGGTCGGCACGCCGGCGTTCGTGAAGTCCTACACCGTGTGGGACGCGGTGCTGAGCTACCCGGTCAACGACCACGTGGCGCTGCGCCTGAACGCCTACAACCTGTTCGACAAGGACTACGTCGCCGCCATCAACAAGAGCGGCTTCCGCTACACGCCCGGCGCGCCGCGCTCGGTGCTGCTGACTGCCGAGGTCCGCTTCTGAGCGACCGCGCCTGCCAACGCGCGGTGGACGCCCTATCCTGGGCGTCCATCGCCGGAGCGCCCCATGCTGCTGCACATTCCCGACATCCTCAGCGCCGATGAGGTCGCGCGGTTCCGCCAGGCATTGGAGACCGCCGACTGGGTGGACGGCCGCGAAACCGTCGGCGCGCAGGGCGCGCAGGTCAAGCGCAACCTGCAACTGGCCGACGCCTCGCCGCTGAAGCAGGAGCTCGGCCAGGCGGTGCTGAGCGCGCTGGCGCGCAGCCCGCTGTACTTCGCCGCGGCGCTGCCGCTGCGCACCATCCCGCCGCGCTTCAACCGCTACAGCGGCGGCGGCAGCTACGGCCTGCACGTCGACGGCGCCGTGATGACCCAGGCCGCCACCGCCGCGCAGCCGGCGCTGACCGTGCGCAGCGACCTGTCCTGCACCCTGTTCCTGAGTGCGCCGGAGGAGTACGACGGCGGCGAACTGCTGATCCACGACACCTACGGCGAGCACGAGGTCAAGTTGCCCGCCGGCGATCTGATCCTGTATCCGTCCAACAGCCTGCACCGGGTCGCGCCGGTGACCCGCGGCGCGCGCATGGCATCGTTCTTCTGGGTGCAGAGCCTGGTGCGCGACGCCGGCCGGCGGCAGACCCTGTTCGACCTGGACACCGCGATCCAGGCGCTGACCGCCAGCGGCGCGGACGCGGCGGCGCTGCTGCGCCTGACCAACGTCTACCACAACCTGCTGCGCGACTGGTCGGAGACATGAGCGGGCGTGGGGACCGGAACGCCGAACATGCCGCCGGCACACGGTCGCGCGGCGTAGGGCACCTGCGCGCTGCCGTTGTACGGTCACACTGGGTCGACGCGTGAGTCGCCCCGCTTCACCGACCGCAGTCCGCGCCAGCGCCGGCATCGCCACGCTGCACGGCAGCAGCATGGGCACGCGCTGGAGCGCCAGGCTGCTGCCGCCCCAACGCAGCGACCTGCACGCATTGCGCGATGCGATCCAGGCGCAGCTCGATCTGGTCGTCGCGCAGATGAGCACGTGGGACGCGCAATCGGATCTCAGCCGCTACAACCGCGCCGACGCCGATACCTGGCATGCATTGCCCGCCGCGTTCGACACGGTGCTGCGCTGCGCGCTGGAAGTGGCGCATCGCAGCAGCGGCGCCTTCGATCCCACGATCGGCGCCGTGGTCGGCGCGTGGGGTTTCGGTGCCACCGCCGGGGATCGGCGGGTGCCGGAGCCCGCCGCCCTGCAACAGGCCCGCGCCGCGGGCGACTGGCGCCGACTGACCGTCGACGACGCGGGCCGCTGGCACCAGCCGGGCGGGCTGCATCTGGATCTGTCGGCGATCGCCAAGGGCTACGGCGTCGACCTGGCGGCAACGGCGCTGCGTGCGCATGGCGTGGAAAGCGCACTGGTCGAGGTCGGCGGCGATCTCTATGGCTACGGTCGCAAGCCGGACGCGCAGGCGTGGCGGGTGTTGATCGAGGCCGCTGCGGACGAGCAGGTGCATGGCGACGCATCGCCGCGCGCGCTCGCGGTCGACGGCCTGGCGGTGGCCACCTCCGGCGACCGCTGGCACCACTTCGAACAGGACGGACGACGCTATGGACACCTGCTGGATCCGCGTCGCGGCCGACCGATCGCCGCGACGCTGGCCGCGGTGACGGTGGTGGCCGCCGATGCCATGCGTGCCGATGCCTGGGCCACTGCCCTGAGCGTGCTCGGTGTGGAGGCCGGACTGGCCTGCGCCGAGCGCGAAGGACTGGCGGTGCGCTTCCTGGTGCGCCACGACGGCGCAGTGCAGGAACGGCTCAGCAGCCGCTTCGCGGCGTTAGCAAGGGGCTGAGCTGAGCGCGGCACGCTGCTCGATGAGCCGCGGCCGGGAGAACACCAGGGCACCGCGCGAGACCTCGCGCCGGCGTGTTCCGGACAACACGCCGCGACCCGACCGCCACTGCTACGGTGGCGGCTTCGGCCGCGGCGACGCCAGCAACGCCACGCCGTCGCGCCATCAGCGCGACGCTGGCAACCCCATGCGCTGCAGCTCGAACACATAGCCCTTGCCGCGTACCGTGCGGATCCATTGCGGCACCAGCGGGTCGTCGCCGAGCTTCTGGCGCAGCCGCGAGACCTGCAGATCGATGCCGCGGCTGCCCGCAGGCATGCTGGCCTCGCCGTCGCCCAGCGCGGTGCGCAGCGTCTCGCGCGTGAGCACCTCGCCCGGCTGCTCCAGGAACACCGCCATCAGCCGCAGTTCGCCGGGCGACAGCGGGATCGTCCGCCCGTCCGGCGCCACCGCCTGGTGCCGCGCGGCATCGACCTGCCAGCCGCCATGCGCCACTGCCGGCGGCTGGGTCGCGCGCACCCGACGCAGCACCGCGTTGAGCCGCGCCACCAGTTCGCGCAGGTCGGGCGGCCGCACCAGGAAGTCGTCCGCGCCCAGATCCAGCCCGATCACCCGGTCCACCGGCTCGGCGCGGTCGGCCATCATCACGATGGCGATGTCGCCGCGGTCGCGCAGTTGCCGGCACAAGCGCAGGCCCTCGGCGCCGTCGAGGCCGGCATCGAGCACCACCGCGTCGTAATGCCCGGCCGCCAGTTGCGCCTGCAGGTGCGGCGCACTGTCGGCGTCATGGGCCTGCAGGTTGAAACACGCCAGGTAATCGCGAATCCGGTCGCGCAAGACCGCGTCCGCGTCCGCCACCAGAATTTTCGCCAACCACCTGTTGTCCGAGAGCACCTGTCGGCTTCCGCTGTACGGCCCGGATGGCCGCGTTCGCGCATTGGACGCGGTCGGCGTCGAGGCTGCAAGAGCCGCGCGCGTGGTGGAGCGGGCTCAGTCCGCCGGCGTCGGCAGGGCCTCGATGCGCATCGCCAACACCTCCCCGCCCCCGCTCAAAGCAAAGCGGCGCCTGGCATCGGCGGCCAACCAGGCACTGTCGCCGGCCGCCAATGGCGGCAGTCCGCTGGCCGCATCGAACTGCGCTTGCCCTGCCAGAAGATGAACGGCCCAGGCGACACCGGGTTCGGCGAAGAACAGCATCGGCCCGACCAGCGGCCGGTGCAGCAGTTGCGTGCGCAGCCGGTCGCGTCGCCACATGAGGTTGAAATCGTGGGTCGGCCCGTCCAGCAACTCGCCACGCAGCGGCCGCTCGCCGGCGAAGCGCAGGCGCGCGCAAGGATCCTGCAGCACTTGTTCCTCGCCGTCGTCGAAACGCAGGCGCACGCCGTTGCCGCGCAGCAGGACCAGTTCGCGGTCGATCCCGGGGAAAGCTGAAAAGGCGGCATCCTGCTCGATCTCGGCGATGGACAGGCGCAGCAGCCAGTCGTCGCCGACCGCCGGCAGACGCAGGATCTCCCGGGTCCAGCCCAGGCCGTTGCGCCAGCGTTCGCGGCGATACTCATTGGCGGGGATCACCCGCGCGGGCAGCGTGCACCAGTCCATGCGCGCATTCTGCACGATCAAGGCAAGCGGCCGGTCCTTGGCCAGCCCGAATATGCGACGCAGGAGGCGCCATGGCGCCCAAAAAAAACATCGCCCGGCTGCACGTCACTGTGCAACGCCGGGCGACGATGTACCTCCCTGTCGGCTTCCTGCCTTCCCCCTTCGCATCCTGCTCAGTGAGGCTGCGGCCGCGCGTCCAGCGCCGGCCCTATCCTTTCGTTGCAAATCCCTTTAACGCCTTTCCACCGGCTTGGCAGCTGCCTGCTTGGCGGCTGTCGGTGCGGGTGCCTTCGTGGCGCCCACATCGATCCGGTCGCGGTTCCGCTCGACCGTCTTGAGTCCGATGCCTTTCACCAGTGCCAGTTCCTCGGCGCTCTTGAAAGGTCCGTGCGCCTGCCGGTAGTCGACGATCGCCTGGGCCTTGGAGGCCCCCACGTTCACCAACACCTGGTCGATTTCCTCCGCTCCAGCGGAGTTGATGTTGACCTTGTCCGCGGCGAGCGCGGAACCGGACAGCATCAGGGCAACGACCAGCGACTTCAGGACCACGATAAAAGACTGCATGGCAACGCTCCTTGTGACTTGGATGGGGACTTCGCCGGCCTTTCCTGCCGGCGTTGTCAGCATCACTCGCCACATGGGTACAGCCTATCGTCGGAACGCGTCACAAACAGCAGGTAAACGGCGCGTCGCCGTGTAGGAAAAACCCTACACGGGCACCGGGGCGTAGAATGGCTGCACACGTGTGCAATCACTTCGGAGCTTTTCATGGACAGTGCCAAGATCGACCGTTTCCTGAGCGAAAAGTGGGATGACGACATCGTCCCGCAACTGGTCGATTACATCCGCATCCCCAACAAATCGCCGATGTTCGACGCCGATTGGGTCGCGCATGGCTACATGGCCGATGCGGTGGCGCTGATGGAGCGCTGGGCGCGCGCGCAGGCGATCCCCGGCCTGCAGGTGGAGGTGGTGCAACTGGAAGGCCGCACCCCGTTGATCTACCTGGAGGTGCCGGCCAGCAGCGACGCGACCGGCGAGGACACCGTGCTGCTGTACGGGCACCTGGACAAGCAGCCGGAAATGACCGGCTGGGACGCCGACCTGGGTCCGTGGACGCCGGTGCTCAAGGGCGACCGCCTGTACGGCCGCGGCGGCGCCGACGACGGCTACGCCCTGTTCGGTTCGCTGGCGGCGATCCAGGCGCTGCAGGACCAGGGCATCCCGCACGCGCGCTGCGTGGTGCTGATCGAGGCCTGCGAGGAATCGGGCAGCTACGACCTGCCCGCCTACGTCGACCACCTGGCGGCGCGGATCGGCAAGCCATCGCTGGTGGTGTGCCTGGATTCGGGCTGCGGCAACTACGAGCAGCTGTGGTGCACGACCTCGCTGCGCGGCCTGGCCGGCGGCAACTTCAGCGTCAAGGTGCTCAGCGAAGGCGTGCATTCGGGCGACGCCTCCGGCGTGGTGCCGTCGAGCTTCCGCGTGCTGCGCGACCTGCTGTCACGACTGGAGGACGAAGCCACCGGCAAGATCAAGGTCGACGGCCTGTACGCCGACATCCCCGAGGAGCGGCTGGCGCAGGCACGCAAGGTCGCCGAGGTGCTGGGCGACGAGGTCTACAGCAAGTTCCCGTTCCTGCCCGGCATGCGGCCGATGCACGAGGACCTGTCCGAGCTGGTGCTCAACCGCACCTGGCGCCCGGCACTGTCGGTGACCGGCGCCGACGGCCTGCCGCCGCTGGCCTCGGCCGGCAATGTGCTGCGCCCCGAGACCGCGGTGAAGCTGTCGCTGCGCCTGCCGCCGACGCTGGACGGCAAGCACGCCGGCGAACTGCTCAAGGACGTGCTGCTGCGCGATCCGCCGTACGGCGCCGAGGTGTCGCTGGCGCTGGAGAAGTCCTCCTCCGGCTGGAACGCGCCGGCGCAGTCGCCGTGGCTGACCGACGCGATCGAAGCTGCCTCGCAGGCGGCGTTCGGCAAGCCGGCGATGTACATGGGCGAAGGCGGCTCGATCCCGTTCATGGGCATGCTCGGCGAGAAGTTCCCCGGCGCGCAGTTCATGATCACCGGCGTGCTCGGCCCGCATTCCAACGCGCACGGCCCCAACGAGTTCCTGCACATCCCGATGGGCAAGCGGGTCACCGCCTGCGTGTCGCGGGTGATCGCCGCCCACCATGCCGCCAGCCTGCGCGGCGAGACCACCGGCAGCGCGGCGGTGGCCGGCGGCGAGCAGCATGGCGGGCATGGGTGCTGTTGATGGGGCCGGGATGGCGGGAGTCGGGATTCGGGATTGGCGAAGCCGGTTTCCTGAGTGACTGATCCGTCCCCTGCTTGCGGTGGGAGAGGCGTCGGCTCCGACGCGGCGCCTTTCCGATGGTGTCATCCGCGCAGCGCGGGCGGCCTCCTTCCATGGGCGTGCCGACTGCGCGGCGCACGCAAGCATCGACGCCATCACAGTCGATCTGGCACGATCCGACGCTGATCCCCCTCCGCGTCCGGAACGCTTCCCATGCACACTCTGTTCGGCAGCGACAGCTGGCTCTACATCATCCTGGTGGGCTTCGTGGTCGGCCTGCTGGCGCGTTTCCTCGGCCCCAGCAGCGGACGCTCCGGCTGCCTGTTCACCGTGTTGCTGGGTATCGCCGGCGCGCTGCTGGCCGGTTGGTTCGGCCACTACATGGGCTGGTACAGCCGTGGCGAGCCGGCGGGCTTCCTCGGCGCGCTGCTCGGCGCCATCGCCCTGCTCGCGCTGTTGCGGCTGTTCTCCAGCAAGCGCTGAGGCACGGCGCGCCGCTCGCCACGGCGGCGGCGCCCGTTTACGCTGTGCGGCTCGTTTCCGCCGCAGCCTGCCGATGAGCGCCAGCCCGATGGTTCCCGATGTCCTTGCGGCACGCGCCGCGCAACGCCTGGCCTGGGCGCGCACGGCCCTGGACGACGCACAGGCGACGCTGCAGCGCGCCTCGGTGGACGCCGGCCAGCGCAGCTACTGGCGCAGCCACGGCCACGGCGTCAGCCGCATCGTGATGGATTCGCCGCCGGACCTGGAAGACGTGCGGCCGTGGCTGCGCATGCATGCGCTGCTGCACGGCGGCGGCGTGCGGGTGCCAACGATCCTGGCGCAGGACGCGGAGGCCGGCTTCCTGCTGCTGGAAGACCTGGGCCAACCGACCCTGGCGCAATGCCTGGACACGAGCACAGCGGACGCGCACTTCGACGCCGCGCTCGGCCAGTTGCTGCGGCTGCAGGCGATCGCGCCGCCGCCAGGCATGGGCGTGTTCGGCGAGGCGCTGCTGCAACGCGACGCGGGACTGTTCGAGGACTGGTTCCTGCAACGCCACCTGGGCATCACCCTGGATGCCGACGAACGCGCGGCCCTGCACGGTGTGCAGCGTCAGCTCATGGACAACGCGCTGGCGCAGCCGCAGGTGCTGGTGCATCGCGACTTCATGCCGCGCAACCTGATGCCGGCGGCCGACGGCCCGGCGGTGCTGGATTTCCAGGATTGCGTGATCGGCCCGGTGGCCTACGACCCGGTCAGCCTGTTCAAGGACACCACGGTCAGCTGGCCGCTGGCACGGGTGGATGCCTGGCTCGCCAGCTATCACGCGCGTGCGCTGCAGGCCGGGATTCCGGTGCCGCCGCTGGCGCAATTCCTGCGCGACGCCGAGTGGATGGGCGTGCAGCGCCACCTGAAGAACCTGGGCATCTTCGCACGGCTGAACTACCGCGACGGCAAGGCCTGGTACCTGGATAACGTGCCGCGCTTCATCGCCTACCTCGACGAAGCATTGCCGCGGCACCCGACCCTGCAGCCGCTGGCGCAACTGCTGCAGACGCGGATCAAGCCGGCCCTGGCGCAGCGCGCGGCGGCCTGCGCATGAAGGCGCTGATCTTCGCCGCCGGCCTCGGCGAGCGCATGCGTCCGTTGACCGCACACACGCCCAAGCCGCTGCTGGCGGTGGGCGGCACGCCGCTGATCGTCTGGCACCTGCGCAAGCTCGCCGCGCTGGGCGTGCGCGAGGTGGTGATCAACACGTCCTGGCTGGCCGAACAGTTCCCGCAGACGCTCGGCGACGGTAGCGCGTTCGGGCTGCATATCGCCTATTCCTACGAAGGCGCCACGCCGCTGGAAACCGGTGGCGGCATGCTGCACGCGCTGCCGCTGCTCGGCGAGGCGCCGTTCCTGCTGGTCAACGGCGACATCTGGACCGACTTCGATTTCGCCCGACTGGCGCCCGAGCCGCCGGGCCTGGCGCAGCTGGTGCTGGTGGACCCGCCGGCCTACGCCGCGCACGGCGATTTCGCCCTGCAGGAGGACGGGCGCTTGCACAACGCCGGCGACCGGTTGCTGACCTACGCCGGCATCGGCATGTACCGCCCCGCCCTGCTGCGCGACTGGCAGACCATCGCCGCCCCGGCGCCGACCGCGCCGGGCGTGCCGCCCCGCTTCTCGGTGGTGCCGCTGCTGCGTGCGCAGGCCGAACAGGGGCGACTCCACGGCCTGCGGCACCACGGCCGCTGGACGGATGTCGGCACGCCGCAGCGGCTGGCGGAGTTGGATGAGGGGCTGGGAATGGGGAAACGGGAATCGGGAATCGGGAAAAGCTGATTTCCCGCGAGCTTCGGCAGCCTCAACCACGGCATACGTCGTCGCCCATCATAGGTCGTAGGTTCAAATCCTGCCCCCGCAACCATCTTTGTCTGCAGCGGCAACCAGTGCATCTATTGCAAGCTACTTTTTGTTCTTCTGGCTTCTACGTACTGCTTCAGTCCTCGCGCTTCAGCTTTTACCCATTCCCGATTCCCCATTCCCGATTCCCACCCTACGCAAAAACGGCACCGTCACCCGCCGCTGCGCCGCCAGCGATTCGCGGTCCAGGCGCTCCAGCAGGCCGATCAGGCCGGCCAGGTCGCGTCCGGCGTGGGTCAGCAGCCAGTCGATCGCCGCGTCTTCCAGCACCAGGCCACGGCGCTGGGCACGCTCGCGCAGCACCGCGGCGCGGCCGGCGTCGTCCAGTGGCGCCAAGGCGATGCGGGTGCACTGCGACAGCCGCGAGCGCAGGTCCGGCAGACTGAGCGCCAGGCCGTCGGGCATCGCCTGCGCGGTGTACAGCAGGGTCACCCCGGCGCTGCGCGCACGGTTGTGGAAATCGAACAGCGCCACCTCGTCCTCGCGCTGCCCGGCGATCGCTTCCAGGCCGTCTAGGGCGACCAGATCGCGGCCCTCCAATGCTTCCAACGCATCGCGCAGGCGGCCGGCGGCGGCCTGCAGCGGCAGGTAGGCGGCGCTACGCCCGGCCTGTTCGGTGGCTGCGCACAGCGCCAGGGCCAGGTGGGTCTTGCCGGTGCCGGCGGGGCCGGACAGGTACACCCAGTCGTCGGCGGCGCCGTCGGCGACCGCCTGCAGCTGCGCCAGCAGTCCGTCCGGCGCACCCAGATAGCGGTCCAGGCGTTGCTCCGGCGGATAGCGCAGGGCCAACGGCAGTTGTGGCACGCTCACGGCTGGTCGGGGCTGCGCGGCGGCAGTTCGATGATGGTGGTGCGCTCGGTGACCGTATCCAGCAGGATCGCCGACTTCTCGCCCGCGTACAGGTCGCTCTGCCGGTACTGCTCGTGCAGGTAGTGCAGCAGCACGTTGGCCACCGCCGCCACCGGCAGCGCCAGCAGCATGCCGAGGAAACCGAACAGCTGGCCGCCGGCCATCACCGCGAAGATCACCGCCACCGGATGCAGGCCGATCTTGTCGCCGACGATGCGCGGGGTCAGCACGTAGCTCTCCAGTAACTGGCCGACGGTGAACACCACGCCGACCAGGATCAGCAACTGCAGGTCGAAGCCCTTGGCCTGCACCAGTGCGGCCAGCACCGCCAGCAGGATGCCGGTGGTCGCGCCCAGGTACGGGATGAAGCTGATCAGGCCGGCGACGATGCCGATCAACAGCCCGAGCTTGAGCCCGACCAGGGTCAGGCCGCCGGCGTAGATCACGCCCAGCGCCAGCATCACCAGGAACTGGCCGCGGATGAACGCGCCCAGCACCTCGTTGGACTGCTGCGCCAGGCGGGTGATGGTGCCGACGTGGTTGCGCGGGATGGTGGCGGCCACGCGCGCGACCAGCAGGTCCCAGTCGCGCAGGAAGTAGAAGGTCAGGATCGGCAGCAGCACCAGGTTGACCACCCAGGTCACCATCGCGAAGCCCGAGCGCGACAGGTAGCCGAAGAAGGTCGCGGCGACGCCGCCGGCCTGCTGCCAGTGCCCGCGGATCCAGTCGATCAGCCGCTCCGGATCCAGCCAGCCCATCAGCTCCAGCCCGGTCTTCTGCTCGGCCCACGGGATCGCGGTGCCGATGAACCAGTCGCGCGCCTGCGGCAGCACGTCGATGAAGGTGACGATCTGCCGCTCCAGCATCGGCACCAGGATCACCAGCGCCAGCACCAGCAGCAGCACCATCAGCACGAACACCAGGGTCACCGCCATGTTGCGCGAGCGCCCGGCGCGCTCCAGGCGGTCCACCAGCGGGTCGCCGAGCCAGCCGAGCAGCAGCGCCAGCACGAACGGGGTCAGGATCGGCGCCAGCAGCCACACCACCCACAGCACGCCGACGATCACCGCCGTCCATTTCAGGCGGCGCAGGAACAGCGCGATCTCGGCTTCGGGCGACAACGTCATTTCAGGCGGTACTCCGTCGGCTCGCTGTTGAGGATCACCGGACCCTCGACCGGCGCGACCACCGGCTGCAGCGCGCCGTCCGGGCCGAGCATGCGGTTCAGGCCGGACACGCCGCTGAGCAGGTCCAGGTCCAGTTCCAGGCGATCGCCGTCGGCGCGGACCGGCACGATGCGCCGCACCACCGAGGCGTTCTGCAGCGCGGCGGAGGCGCGCAGGTAATCGTCGGCGCTGCGGATGCCGGTGATCACCACCCGATAGATCCCGGCCGGGCCGGCGCTGACCGCCTTGGCGTAGCGTTTGACCAGGGCATCGGCGGCGCCGTCGGCTCCGCTGGCCATGGCGCGGCGCGCGTCGGCGTCGCTGGACGACCAGGTCGACAGCACCTTGCCGCTATCGACGAAGGTCCAGTCCGCGGTCCAGCCGCCGGCCTTGCCGCGGTACAGCTTGCCGATCAGTTGCATCGGCGGGCTGTAGCGCGACGAGGCGCTGGCCACCGCCGCGGTGTCCTGGCGCCAGATCGCGCCGGCCAGGGCCTGCTCGGCGGCGTTGCCGGTGGGCAGGCCGAGGCGGAAGCCACGCTCGATCGCGCGGTCGAGCAGGCTGCGCGCGGCGTTGGACTGCTGCACGCCGACCAGGCGCGGGCCGCT
>NZ_AQOI01000344.1:0-3546 GCF_000364665.1 Xanthomonas sp. SHU 199 | reverse complement strand
GTCGTCGATGGCCAGCCACACCACCGGCTTGGGCCGCGGCTGCGGCCACACCGGCAGGCCCAGGGCCGCCGCCAGGCCGTCCACGTCCTGCGGGCGGAAGCGCGCCACCAGGATGGTGCGGAAGGTGGGCGCACCGCTTGGCGAGGTGCCCTGGTCCTGGCGGTAGTCGAAGGTGTCGACCAGGTTCTTGGCGTTGCGCAGCGCCTGGGTCACCCCGGGCCGCGACATCACACCCTTGTCGCCGGAGATCTTGCCCAGCACCACGCCGAGCGCGCGGGACAGGGCACCGTTGCGGTCGGCCTCGCTCTGGCTGTTGACCGGCACCTCGGCATCGTAGGGGCCGGTGGCGCCGGCCACGTCGCCCTCGGTGCGCAGCTCGGCCTGGGCCAGGGCGGTCGCGGCGGGCAGGCACAGCGCGAAAGACAGGAGGAAGGCAAGGCTGCGGCGCATGAAGGGTCCAGTACTCGGCGTATCCGGGGCGAATTGTTGCCCGAATGCGGGCGTAGCGCCAATGCGGCCTGTTAAAATCGCCGCCTTTCCGCCGACCCCGCCGCCCGTGACCACTTCCCAGCCCCCCGCCGCCGCCCCGTTGACCTACCGCGACGCCGGCGTCGACATCGATGCCGGCAACGCCGTCGTCGAACGCATCAAGCCCCTGGTCAAGCGCAGTTTCCGCCCCGAAGTGATGGGCGGGCTGGGCGGCTTCGGCGCGCTGTTCGACCTGTCCGGCAAGTACCGCGAGCCGGTCCTGGTGTCCGGCACCGACGGCGTCGGCACCAAGCTGAAGCTGGCGCAGCAGCTCGGCCGCCACGACACCATCGGCATCGACCTGGTCGGCATGTGCGTCAACGACGTGCTGGTGCAGGGCGCCGAGCCGCTGTTCTTTCTGGACTACTTCGCCACCGGCAAGCTCGACGTGGAGACCACCGTGGCGGTGGTCGGCGGCATCGCCCGCGGCTGCGAACTGGCCGGCTGCGCGCTGATCGGCGGCGAGACCGCGGAAATGCCCGACATGTACCCGCCGGGCGAGTACGACCTGGCCGGCTTCACCGTCGGCGCGGTGGAGAAGTCGCAGCTGCTCGACGGCGCCCGGGTGCGCCAGGGCGACGTGTTGATCGGCATCGCCTCCTCCGGCCCGCATTCCAACGGCTACTCGCTGATCCGCCGCATCTACGACCGCGCCGGGCGCCCGGCCGACCTGCAGGTCGGCGGCGTGGCCCTGGCCGACGCGCTGATGGCGCCGACCGCGCTGTACGTCAAGCCGATCCTGTCGCTGCTGCGCGAACAGGGCGAAGCCATCCACGCCATGGCGCACATCACCGGCGGCGGCCTGACCGAGAACATCATCCGGGTCATCCCGGACGGCCTGGGCCTGGACATCCGCGCCAGTGCCTGGACCCTGCCGCCGGTGTTCGAGTGGCTGCAGCGCGAAGGCGCGGTGGCCGACAGCGAGATGTGGCGCACCTTCAACTGCGGCATCGGCTTCGTGCTGGTCGCCGCGCCAGAGCAGGTGGCCGCGCTGGAGCGCAGCCTGGACAGCCTGGGCCTGGCGCACTGGCAGATCGGCGCGGTGGTGGCCGCCGCGGACGCCGGCGAACGCGTGCACATCGGCTGAGCCGCATGGCGGCGGCCAAGCGCGCCTGGCTGACACTGGCGCTGGCGGTGTTCGCCGCCAGTTGGCTGCGGCCGCTGTGGCCGGCGGAACAGGCCATGCACAGCTCCCTGGCAGTGCTGGGCCTGGTCTGGCTGGTCTGGCACGACCGGCGCTGGCCGCTGCGCACCGGCCATTTCGCCGCCATCTGCCTCTTCATCAGCGTGCACAACATCGCCGCGCACTGGCTCTATTCCAATGTGCCCTACGACCAGTGGCTGCGCACATTGACCGGCGGTTGGTCGCCGAGCGCGGCGTTCGGCTGGCAGCGCAATCACACCGATCGGCTGATCCACCTGCTGTTCGGGGTGTGCTTCGCGCCGGCGCTGCGCGACCACGCGCGCCAGCGCTGGCCGGCGCTGTCGGCGCGACAGGCCTTCGTTTTGGCGACGATGGCGATCATGTGCGTCAGCCTGGTCTACGAATGGCTGGAATGGCTGATCGCGCTGCTGCTGTCGCCGGAGCAGGCCGAGTCCTACAACGGCCAGCAGGGCGATCCCTGGGATGCGCACATGGACATGCTGCTGGCCACGCTGGGCTGCGCCAGCGCCTGGCCGTGGCGGCGCACCGCGCGCCCGCTTCCCTCCACCCCGCGCTGAGACAGACGATGTCGCTGCCACCGCCCCTCCCCGCCCCCGGCGGCCATGCCGCCGATGTGGTGCGTGCCACCTCCGACCTGAACACCCTGGCGACGCTGTATGCCGTCATGGCGGGGCTGCAGGTCGTCGTGGTGCTGCTGGTGGGCGCTTTGCTGGCCTACGGCGTGCACGAGGAGGCGCAGCTCAACGCCGTCGGCCAGAGCCCGGACCAGGCGCAGAGCGGCGTCATCGCGATCGTGATGCTGTCGATCCTGCTCGGCCTCGGCCTGCTCGCGCTGCTGCTCAAGGTGCTGGTTGCGCGCGCCTTGCGCCAGCGCCGCCAGTTGGGGCTGTGCTACGCCGGCGCCGTGATCACCTGCCTGGGCTTCCCGCTGGGCACCGCACTGGGCATCGCCACCCTGCTGACATTGCAGCGCCCCGCGGTGGGCGCCCTGTTCCGGACTCCCGCCCGATGACGCTCCGCCTCGCTGTCCTCGCCTCCGGGCGCGGCTCCAACCTGCAGGCCATCCTCGCCGCGATCGCCGCCGGCACCCTCGATGCCGAGGTCGTCGGCGTGTTCGGCGATCGTCCGGAGGCGCCGGCGCTGGCGATGGTGGCGCCGGACCGGCGCTGGTCGGCGCGGCCCAAGGACTTCCCCGATCGCGTCGCCTTCGAGCAGGCGCTGGGCGACGCGGTCGCCGCGGCACGGCCGGACTGGGTGGTCTGCGCCGGCTACATGCGCATTCTCGGCGCCGGCTTCGTGCAGCGCTTCGGCGGGCGCCTGCTCAACATCCACCCCTCGCTGCTGCCCAAGTACCGCGGCCTGCACACCCATGCCCAGGCCTTGGCGGCCGGCGACGCCGAGCACGGCGCCAGCGTGCATTTCGTGGTGCCGGAACTAGACGCCGGCGCGGTGATCGCGCAGGTGCGGGTGCCGGTGCAGCCCGGCGACGGTCCCGACGACCTGGCGCAGCGCCTGCTGCCGCGCGAACACCGGCTGCTGTGCGCGGTGCTGCGGCTGACCGCGGCGGGCCGCCTGGCTGAACGGAACGGCAAGGTCTGGCTGGACGGTCAGTGCCGGTTTAGTCCGCTGCGCCTAGATTGCGACGACGTGCTGCTTCCCTGAATGCGCTGCCGCACTTTCCGCGGCCCCTCCCTCCCCCTCTTCCCTCCCGCTCACGCCAGCCGATCCCATGAAGCTCGCTCCGCGTCCGTTCGCCTTCCTCGTCGCGTCCGGCCTCGGCCTGCTGGCGCCCATCGTCGCTGCGCAAGTCGCGCCGGCGCCCGCCGCGCAGCCGGCGCCGCAGACCGCCCCCG
>NZ_AQOI01000343.1:0-14289 GCF_000364665.1 Xanthomonas sp. SHU 199 | reverse complement strand
CGGGCGGTCCGCGCCAGCTGCAACTGCAGCGCGGACGGCAGCGGCAGCGCCCATGCCTCGGCGAGCGCCAGCGCACTGGAACTCCAGCGCTGCGCCTGCGCGACGTCGCCGAGCGCCAATGCCGCGCGGATCAGGCCATCGTGCACACGCAGTTCGTACACGCGGCGGCCCTGCGCCCGGTACACGGCAAGCGCCTCCTGCAGCCAGGCCAGCGCCTGCGGCGTGTCGCCGCTGTCGAGCGCCAGCTCGGCCATGGTTTCCTGCACGTGCGCGGCCTCGATAGCGTCGCCCTGCGCGCGGTTGGCGGCCAGCGCATCGCGGTAGTAGCGCATCGCGGTGTCGGACTCGCGCAGTTCGCGATACACGTCGGCGATATTGGTCAGCACGGACGCAGAGACCGCGCCGCGCGCGCGCTGGATGTCCAGGCTCAGCGTCAGGTTGCGCAGGGCACCGCGGAAATCCCCGAGGCGGCGCAGCGCCGCACCGACGTTGTTCAGATCGCGCGCCTCGCCCATGCGGTCGTGCAGCGAGCGGGACAGCGTGGCCGCACACTCGAAGCGCGCCAGCGCCTGCGGCAGGCGTTCGCGGCGGAAATCGAGAATGCCGCGGCGGCGGATGAGCTCGTAGCGCAAGCGCGCGCCGCCGGCATCGCCGAGGTTGGCCTGCGCGCAATCCAGCGCCTGCTCGGCGGCGTCGAAGCGGCCGCCGTCGAGTTGCTGCTTGGCACGTGCGAACAATGCCTCGACCCGCGCATCGCCCGCCGAGTGCGGCGTCGACACGCCCGCCTGCTGCACGCACAGCAGCGGATCGGGAAGCGGACGCGGCGCGGCGGGCTCCGCGCAGCCATAGATCGTGTTCTGCGCAATCGCGGCCGCGCTCGCCGCGAGCAGGACGCCCAGGCACGCCCATCGCAGGCATGTCCGCGGCCGCGTGCCAAGCGCGGTGACGTTCGCCTGGACGGAATCGCCAGAAACGGCGGACCAGCCCAAGCCGAACCATGTCCCCATGGAACTGCGCGACCGGCCGCACAACGCCTTCCCTGGTTTCACTGTCTCCACAACTCCAGAACTGATCGGGATGCGGCGCACGCGCGCCGCAGCGACATGGATCAGCGTGAGGCCCGGGCGCGAACGTGGGTTCCTGCCAGGGCATGTCGCGCCGACGCATCGCAGTAGACCCGATGCCACGGAAGCCGGGCAAGCGCGCGCGGTGGTGATGCACACCACGCACGGGTCATCGTGGAATAGCGGTCACACCGGGTTCTACGCTTCCGTCCAGTGCAGGGACGGCGGTGCCACGCCCGGGGCGATTCGCGACAAGGACACCTGCGGGGCGCGCAGGCGCGGCAGCAGTCGAACGCACGACCTGCCAGTCACGCGCCAGGCTGTGCAGCGCCGCCTGGCACGATCGGCCGATTCAGGCCGCGCGCGGCCAGACGTTCTCCTGCACCAGCCGCAGGCGCGGCGGCAGTTCGCGCAGCACCTCGCCGCGGTGCGAGAGCAGGCGCAGGGTGCCGTCGGCCTCTTCGGCGAGCGCGGTGAGGTTTTCGACCCAGTCGCCGTCGTTGGCGTAGACCAGGCCGTCGCGCTCGAACAGCCCGGCGCGGTGCACGTGGCCGCAGATCACCCCATCCAGGCCGCGGCGGCGCGCGTCGTCCAGACCGGCGGCGACGAAGCGCTCGATGTAGCGCTCGGCGGCGCTGCTCTGCCGCTTCAGGTAGTCCGCCAGCGACCAGTAGCGCATGCCCAGGCGGCGGCGCACGCGGTTGGTCAACTGGTTGCCGGTGAGGATGCGGTAGTACAGCCAGTCGCCGAACTTCTCCTGCAGGCCGCCGAACTGGGTCACGCTGTCGTAGTCGTCGCCGTGCACCACCAGCAGGCGGCGCCCGTCGGCGGTGGCGTGCACCGCGCGCCGGCGCACCTGCATCGCCGGCAGCGCCAGCCCGCAGAAACGGCGGATCGGCCGGTCGTGGTTGCCGGGGACGTAGATCAGTTCGGTGCCGCCGCGGGCAAGCGCGTGCAGCGCATCGACCACGCGCTGGTGCGCCGCGCTCCACACCGCGCGGCGCTGCGCCATCCACCAGAAGTCGACGATGTCGCCGACCAGGTACAGCTGGTCGCAGCGCAGGCCGCCGAGGAAATCGGCCAGCTCGCGCGCGTGGCAATGCGGCGCGCCCAGGTGCACATCGGAGACGAACACCGCGCGGCGCGGCGCCAGGCTGTTGAGCGGACTCATGCCACCACCTCTGCTTCGTTGCGGGGACGTTCGAGGTAGCGCGCGCGCTTCTTGCTGCGGATGCGCTGCAGATCCAGCTCGATCAGGCCGTCGACGGCGTCGTTGAACGCCGGATCCACGCCGAAGGCGAGGAAGCGCGCACCGCCGGGTTCACACAGATCGGTGTACTGCTTGTAGAGCATCGGCACCGCCGCGCCCAGCGCGTCGAGGTTGCCCTTGAGCACCTTGAAGGCGGTGTCGGCGTCCAGTTCGTCGAACGCCGGCGGCGCTTCCGGATACGGGAACGGCCGCGCCGACGCGGCTTCGCCGCTGGCGTCGCCGTAGTAGCGGGCGTAGTAGGCCACGATCTGCTCGCGCGCCGCGTACGGCAACGCGGCGCTGATCGACACCGCACCGAACAGGTAGCGCACCTGCGGATGGTCCTGCAGATAGGCGCCGATGCCCTGCCACAGGTAGTCGATGCTGCGGCTGCCCCAGTAGTCCGGCACCACGAAGCTGCGACCCAGTTCCATGCCCGCGGCGATGCGCGGCAGCATGCCCTCGCCGTAGCGGAACAGTTCGGCGGTGTAGAAGCCGGCCAGGCCGCGCTCGGCCAGCACCGGTGCACCGCGGGCAACCCGGTAGGCGCCGACCACGCGGGTGGCGGCGCCATCCCACAGCACGATGTGTTCGTACCAGGTGTCGTAGTCGTCCAGGTCCAGGCGCCGGCCGGTGCCCTCGCCCACCGCGCGGAAGGTCAGCTCGCGCAGGCGGCCGATCTCGCGCAGCAACGCCGAGCCGGCGCGCAGCCGGCCGACGCGGATCTGCTTGCCGTCCAGGGTATGCCCGAGGCTGCGCAGGCCGGCCACTTCCGTGGCCAGTTGCGCCGGGTCCTCGGCGGCGACCAACGCTTCTTCGTTCGGCGCGGCCTGCCCACCGCTGCGGCCGAGCGCATACAGCTCGCTGCGCAGGCGCCGCATCAATTCGGCTTCGGGCAGGTCCTGCGGCAGCGCGCGGGCGCGGCCCAGGCTCAGCGCGATGCGGCGCTCGCGGCGGGCGAACATCTCCCGCGCCAGCAGCGCGGTGCCGGCCGGCTTGAACAGCGCCGAGGCGCCGTAGAACAGCGCCGAATTGCGTGCGTGGATGCGCACCGGCAGCACCGGCGCGGCGGTGCGCAGGGCGAAGCGCAGGAAGCCGCGACGCCAGCGCCCGTCGGCGACGCCGCCCCAGCCCAGCCGCGAGACCTCGCCGGCCGGGAACACGATCACGCATTGCTCCTGCGCCAGCGCCTGCTCGATCGCCCGCACGCTGGCCGGCGACGGTGCGCCGCCGAGGATGCGCACCGGCAGCAGCAGGTCGCGCAGGCCTTCCAGCGCCCACAGGAAATCGTTGGCGACGATCTTCACGTCGCGCCGCACCTGGCCCACGCAGTCCAGCAGCGCCAGCGCATCCAGCGCCCCGGAAGGATGATTGGCGACGATCAGCAGGCGCCCGCGCGCCGGGATGCACTCGGCGGCGGTCGGTGCGACCACGTAGCGGGCCTGCAGGAAATCCAGTCCGGCCTGGACCAGGGCGAAACCGCGCAGGTCGCGGTTGGCCTCCAGGAACGCGTCCAGCGCGTCCAGTCCCGACCATTTCTGCAGACCGCGCAGCAATGGCCGGACCAGCCGCGAGCGGCGTCCGGCAAACCAGTGCGGGTAGCGGTCCTGGAGACGGCGTTCGAGTGCGAGCACGGCAAGCCCCCTTGCTGACTGCGCACAGCTTCGGCCGCGGCGGCGACACCGATCTTGCAATCTGACTACGGCAAGGTGACGGGCGCACCATGGCGCGCCAACCGGTTAACCTTGGGCAACGTCCGACCCGGGCAGCATGCACGCCGCCCGGCGCCCGTGTATCATTCGCCTCCATCTTTTCATCCGAATACAAGGATATAGCCGCGATGTCCAGCTATCTCTTCACCTCCGAGTCGGTCTCCGAAGGCCACCCGGACAAGATCGCCGATCAGATCTCCGATGCGGTGCTCGACGCGATCCTGACCCAGGACAAGCGCGCGCGCGTGGCCTGCGAAACGCTGGTCAAGACCGGCGTGGCGATCGTCGCCGGCGAAATCACCACCAGCGCCTGGATCGATCTGGAAGCGCTGACCCGCAAGGTGATCCTGGACATCGGCTACAACAGCTCCGACGTCGGCTTCGACGGCGAGACCTGCGGCGTGCTCAACCTGATCGGCAAGCAGTCGCCGGACATCAACCAGGGCGTGGACCGCAAGAAGCCGGAAGAACAGGGCGCTGGCGACCAGGGCCTGATGTTCGGCTACGCCACCCGCGAGACCGACAGCTTCATGCCGGCCGCCATCCACCTGTCGCACCGCCTGGTCGAACAGCAGGCCAAGGTGCGCAAGAAGAAGAACTCGCCGCTGGCGTGGCTGCGCCCGGACGCCAAGAGCCAGGTCACCCTGCGCTACGAAGACGGCGTGGCGACCGCCATCGACGCAGTGGTGCTGTCCACCCAGCACGATCCGGACATCAAGCAGAAGCACCTGGTCGAGGCCGTGCGCGAGGAAATCCTCAAGCCGGTGCTGCCGGCCAAGTGGCTGCACAAGGGCACCAAGTTCCACATCAACCCGACCGGCAAGTTCGTGATCGGCGGGCCGGTGGGCGACTGCGGCCTGACCGGGCGCAAGATCATCGTCGACACCTACGGCGGCTGGGCGCGCCACGGCGGCGGCGCGTTCTCCGGCAAGGATCCGTCCAAGGTCGACCGTTCGGCCGCCTACGCCGCGCGCTACGTCGCCAAGAACGTCGTCGCCGCCGGCCTGGCCGACCGCTGCGAAGTGCAGGTCTCCTACGCCATCGGCGTGGCCGAGCCGACCTCGATCTCGGTCACCACCTTCGGCACCGGCAAGATCGCCGACGACAAGATCGAGAAGCTGATCCGCAAGCACTTCGACCTGCGTCCGTTCGGCATCATCCAGATGCTCGACCTGATCCACCCGATGTACCAGCAGACCGCCTCGTACGGCCATTTCGGCCGCACCCCGAAGGCCTTCACCTACACCGACGGCACCGGCGCCCAGCACCAGGCCACCGCGTTCTCGTGGGAGAAGACCGACCGCGCCGAGGCGCTGCGCGCGGATGCCAAGCTGAAGTAAGCCGGCCTGCCCGCGCTTGCAAGGAAGAACGGGCCGCATTGCGGCCCGTTCTGCGTTTGGGTGGTGGGAACTGGCCAGTGGCGGAAACTGGCAACGGCCATGCACGCAGGGGTGTGCCACGCCGCAGGAACGCTTCCGCGCAGCAGCGGCTTCGGCCGCGACAGGCGTTGCTTGGAACGCGCGTCGCAACGGAAGCCGTTCCGCAGGATGGACTGGGCCTCCTTGTGGGAGGGACTTCAGTCCCGACGACGGAGGGTGTCAGTCGGCTGTCGGCGGCGCTTGCCGCGGCTGCATGACAGTCGACTCCCGCAGGCAGACACGCGCGCTACCGCATCGTCGGCGTGCGCTCAAGGGCGGCCGTACAGGCGGCACGGCATGTGTGCTTCGCCCTGGTCCGCCAGGCAGCAGCGATGGTCACGGCGGGAGCGCCTCAGCCGCGGCGCTGCAACGCGGCCTGCAGCAGCGCCTGGAACTTCGGCAGCGGACACAGCCCGGTCGCGGCGTCGCTGCAACCGGGAATCTGCAGGGTCTGCAGCAGCGGCGGATGGCGCAGGCTCAGCGGGGTCAGCGCGCGCAACTGGTCCAGCGACTGCGCCTGGTAGCGCACACGCACATAGCGCTGGCCGCTGCGCGGGTCGCGCACCTGCTCCACCACCAGCGCGCCGCCGGGGGGCGCGTCGTCGCGGCCGAAGCCGGGCAGATGAAAATGCAGGTCGAGCAGGCCGCTGAGCGCGGCGATGTGGGTGTCGCTGGCGACCAGCACGCTCAGCCGCGGCGCGTCGTCAGCGCCCAGCGTGTCCAGCAGGCGGTGCGCCAGCGGCGCGCCCGCGCGCGCGGCCATGTACTGCGGCCGTGCGTAGATCTCGAACAGCAAGGCGTGCAGTCGCGACACCGCAGCGATGCGCGCCGGCGTCGCGCGGCCCCAGCCGACCTGGTCCAGCGGCATGCCTTCGGCGTACTGCAGGATGAACACCTCGGCCGTGCCCGAGGTCAGGTCCAGCGGCCCGTGCAAGGCCAGGCTGCGCCCGTTCGCGCCCGGGGTCAGCGACGAGGGCATGTGCACGAAGTCGCAGCGCTCCGTGCAGCCGAGGATCTCCTGCATGGTGCGCAGTTCGCGCGCATACGGTGCCAGCACCGCGCCCGGGCCGCCGGTCTGGCGCTGGATCGAGGCCACCGCGGCGGCGGCATCGAAGTCCACCGCGCCGGCTTCCACCGGACGGAACAGCGGATCGTCGCTGCCCTCGGCCTGGTGGCCGGCCTGCAGATGGCAGCCGGGCGCGAGGGTGTCGGCGAGCAGCTCCGCACTGACGATGGTGCGCTGATCGGTGTTGGCGTAGATGCTGACTGTGCCGTCGGCCGGGCAACCCTGCGCCGGCAGCACGCCATCGCGCAGCAGCCATTGCCGGGTGTAGTCGCCGCTGCGTTCCACCGCGGTGCGGCCGTGCGCGGTGAGCAGGCTCGGCGGCGTGTCCCACACCGGCCAGGGCTGCGGCGCCAGCGAGGCAGCCGCGGCCTCGCCCAGCAACGGCGCGCGCACGCCGTGGCGGAACAGCATCCAGACCTTTTCGACCTGCAGCGCGGGCGCGGCCTTCGGCGCCGGCCGCGCCTGCGCGCCCAATGCCGCCACCAGCAGCACGACCCACAGCATCCAACGCGTTCTTGTTTTCATCATCGTCCCCAACATGGAAAGTCTCACGGTGCGCTCCTGCCGCATGCGGCCGTGACCCGGTCGCAGCGCAGGCCCGTGGCGATACCGAGCCAGTAGCCCAGCCGCTGCGGATCCGGGGCGCCGGCGTAGTAATCGGTGCTGATCCATTGCGCGCCGGCCTCCAGCGCCGCTTGTGCGCGGCGGCGGTCGTGCGCGCGCGCCTCGCGGCCATCGGTATCGGCGCGGGTGCGCACCAGGAAGCCCTGCGTCACCAGCGCGCGGATCCGCGGCGCCTCGGCCAGCGGATCCTCGATCGACAGCACCGCCGCCTCCGGCTGGTCCGGCGCATACCAGCCGAACATCATGCGGCCGCGCAGCGATGGATGCGCCTGTCGGTACAGCGCCTCGTGCCGCGGATTGCCGTCGAGCACGAACAGCATGCGGCCGCGCGCCTGCGCCACCCGCGGCCAGGCATGCGCCAGCACCGCCTCGCGCAGGCTCGGCGCGTCGCCGCGCACGTCGTCGGGCACGATCAGACGCGCACGCCCGACCACCTCGGCGATGTCGCGGTCCAGCGCGTCCAGGTCGTTGGCGTCGAAGGCGGAACGGTGGGGCCACAGGCCCGGCACCGGATCGAAATCCACCGCATTGACCAGCACCACCAGCGGCGCATGCCGCGGGTGCGCGCGCGACCAGGCGGCGAGGATCGCCAGGCAATCGCGGAAGCGCAGGCAATGGCTGGCGTAATCCAGGCCCGGCTGGTGCAGCACCTTGGCGCCGGGCGCGTGCATGCGGGCCCGGGTCGCCGCATCCGCCCGTGCATACGGCGCGGCGTACAGGCCGCCGTGCGGATCGGCGGCCACGTCGAGTTCGAGTTGCCGCAGCCCCAGCGCGAGCTGGGCCTGCAGCGAAGGATGGCCATAGGCCAGTGCCGGCCATTCGGCCGCATCGTGCGCCTGCAGGCGCTGGCGCACCTGCGCGGTCGGCACCGGCCGATAGCTGTTGTGCGAGCCGAGCAGTTGCACCTGGTCCAGGCGCAAGCCGTCGATCGGCACCGTCACCGGTGCCGCTGCCGCGCTGGCCGCTCCCGGCAGGCCGATCAGCGCCAGCCAGACGAGCAGCAGCGCGCGGCCGACAACGCCCCACCCGCCGCGCGGCACAGGGCCGTGCGACGGGTGGCGACGTCCCGCGTGCGCAGGCGCCCGCTTCAGAACGTGTACTTCACGTTCAGCAGCGCGGTGCGGCCGGCATCGACGATGTCGGAGATCGCGGTGCTGTTGTGGCCCACGTGCGCCCAGTAGCTCAGGCGGTTGGTGAGGTTGGCCACCGACAGGTCGGCGCGCAGGTGCTCGTTGAAGGTGTAGCCCACGTGCAGGTCCACCCGCGTGATCGGCTTGACCCACAGGTCGTCCCAGGTCGCGCCGCGGTTGTAGTAGTCGTACACCGAGACGTACTCGCCGGAGTAGTGGTAGGCCAGGTTCACCGACAGCGGGCCCTTCTCGTAGAACAGCTCGGCGTTGGCCATCAGGTCCGGCGCGTTCTGGATGCGCTCGTCGTGGAAGCCGTCCATGCCCAGGTCGACGCGGGTGGTCTGGCGGGTGACGTTGGCGCCGATGCCGAAGCCGTCCAGCGGTGCCGGCATGCCCTGCAGGGTCTGCCGCACCGCGGCCTCGACGCCGAGCACCTTGCCGTCGCCGCCGTTCTGCGGACGCACGTAGCGCACATTGCCGGCGCCGGAGCTGGTGCCGGCGTTGGCCGGATCCGAGCCGCTCTCGTAGATGTAGTCGGTCAGGCGCTTGTAGTAGCCGGCCAGCATCGCGTGGCCGCCGTGGCCGTTGTCCCACTCGCCGGACAGGTCGACGTTGAGCGACTTGATCGGCTTCAGGTCCGGATTGCCCTCGGTGATGACCGTGGTGCCGTCGCTGGAGACGTCGTAGTTGGCGCCGCCGCCGAGCTGCACCAGCGCCGGCCGGGTGTAGCTGGTCCACACCGAGGCGCGGTACACCGCGTTGCCGTTGCCCGGGCGGTAGTTCAGGAACACGCTCGGCAGCGGCACGTCGTAGCTGGTGTGGTTGCTGCTGAAGAAGCCGGGCAGTTCGTTGCCGTTGGCGTCTTCGGGCATGGTCCAGAAGGTGTTGCGGATGCTGGTGTGTTCGAAGCGCACGCCCGGGATCACTTCCAGGTCGCCGGTGTGGAAGGTGGCCATCGCATACGCCGAGGTCACCGCCTCGTCGCCACGCATGGTCGCGCAGTTCTGGTTGTTGATCGCCAGGCTGCCGCAGGTGTCGAAGCTGGCCGCGGTCAGGTGCTGTGCGATCATCGCCTTCAGCCCGCCGTTGCTGAGCTTGACCGTCGGCCATGCGTACTTGCCCGGGTACACCGAGTCGTACTGGCCGACCACCAGGCCGGTGTCGCGCAGCAGGGTGCCGTCGGTGAACTTGCTGTTGGTCCAGTCGCGCGAGGTGAAGTCGCGGGAGCTGTCGACGTACTTCACGCCGAACTGGATGTTGCTCAGCGCGCCCTGGTCGAAGTCGTAGCGCACGTCGAACTTGGCGCCGCCCTTGGTCTGGCCGCTGTAGGACTTGGTCAGCTGGCCGTAGCGACGCGCATACAGGCTGCCGATGTCGCTGGCCTGGGCCTGCAGCGCCGGGGTCAGCAGCGGCTTGGGGAAGCCGTCGCCGTCGTAGCCGGAGAAGGTGCTGGCACCGCCGTACGGGAACTGGGTGGAGGCGTACTGGTCCACGCGCGCGGAGATTTCCACGTGGTCCGGGCGATCGTTGTCGCCGTAGCTGTAGAACAGGTTCGGCGACAGCGTCCAGTTGCCCAGTTGCTTGTCGGCGCCGAACTGGAAGGTGGCCAGGTCCGCCACTTCCGGGTTGGTCTCGTACCAGTAGCGCACCGCCACGCGGTTGATCTGCGGCTGGTACACGCCGCTGGTGCCGATCTGCGCCAGGCTCACGTTGGCCGGCACCAGCTGGGTGTAGCCGGTGTTCTGCTCGGTCTTGGCGTAGGCGTAGGTGGCGCGCGCGTACAGCTGCAGGCTCGGGTCGACGTGCCAGTCGAAGGACACGTTGCCGCCGTAGCGCTTGGTGTCGCCGGCGGAATAGCCGATGTTGGCGCCGGTGGCCATCAGCAGATCCTGCGGATCGTAGCCGGGCGCCGGCTGGCCGCTGGCCGTGGTGCGCGAGAAGTACTTCTTGCCCCAGTCGCCACGCGAGGCGGCGGCGTTGGCCACTTCGCTGTTCACGTAGTGGCGCTCGTCGTAGTACGCACTGGTATAGATGCCGAACTGGTTGTCGGCGCCGAACTTGGCGTGGAATTCGCCGGCCGCGCCCTTGCCCAGGCCGTCGTCGCCGTAGTCGCGCGCGCGGCTTTCCATGCGCCCGCTGGCGGTGACGCTGCCGCCCATCGCCTCGCTGTAGTCGAAGCCGCTGGGGGTGCGGTAGTCGATGGTGCCGCCGATCGCGTCGCCGTCCATCGCCGCGGTGGAGGTCTTGTTCAACACGATGGTCTGCAGGCCCGACGGTGGCAGCAGGCTCAGCTGCACGCTGCGGCTGTAGGGCAGGCCCTGGGCCACGTTGACGCCGTTGATCAGGTTGACGTTGTACTCGGCGTTGAGGCCACGCACCGAGGCGAACATGCCCTCGCCGCGCGCGGCGCCGTCGACGCCGCCGAAGTACGACTGCCCGGTGTTGACCACGTTGACGCCGGGCAGCAGCCCCAGCGCCTCGGCGATGTTGTGCACGGCGGTGTACTTCAGGTCCTCGGCCGACAGCACGTTGGCCGTGTTGGTCGCGGCCATCTGCATGTCCGCGGCGTTGTAGCGGGTGACGGCGACGGTGATCTTGTCCAGGGTCTTGGCGCTGGCGTCGGACGCGGTGGTCTGCGTCTCCTGCGCATCCTGCGCCTGGGCCAAGGCCATCGGCGCGACACCGAGCAACGCGGCGGCAATCGCCAGTGACAGGCGTTTCTGAAGATGGATCGAGTGCGACATGAAAAATCCGAACGTAGGCGCGACCAACGGAACGGGCCGCAGGCCGGGCATGGAGGGGAGAGAGGCCGTGATCGTGTTCGCGGCGGCGCGCATTGTTGGCGGACGCGGCTGCAATTTGATGACAACGATGTCATCTGAAACCAAAGCCTGGCGATTCGGCGCGTTTCCTGCGCAATTCGGCACAACTGCGGCGCTGCGTGCGCCGCGATGCAGGGGTGGCACAGGAGGAAGCGGCGCGTCGGGCGCTCGGGTCAGGTGCGCGTCGTCGCGCGCACAGGCGATTGCGCCGCCCGTCTGCGGATTGGCGCGGCGCGACCACGCAGCGACTCCGGCGTGCGACGACGCGAGCGCGCGGCCCACGTCGCGGGCGGCGTCAGCGCGTCGCGGCGGCGTCCGCCTGCAATTGCGCGTGCAGGATGCGGCGGATCTCCAGGATCGCCTGCGGGGTCTCCTGCACGCTGTGGCCGGAGGTGATCACCAGTTCGGAGACCGCGCCCGGCAGATGCGCGCTGCGATACGGCACCAAGCCGTCGTCGGAATCGGCCAGCGGCACCGCCGGATCACGGCGGGCGATGATGGTGTGGTAGCGCACCGCCGACGAAATCGGCAGGTCCGCCGCCGCGCGCACGAACGGATCGGTGTCGCGCAGGTTGTCGATGCTGTTGGGCACGCGCACCGGCGCGCCGTCGGGGCCGTCGATCCCCTGCAGCAAGGTGTTCAAGCGATCGAGCAGCGTCACCGGCAGGCGCACCAGGCGCCCGGCCAGGCGGCCGAGCCGCCCTTCGGCGAAGGTGGTGCCGCGTTGCGGCGCGGCGATGAAGATGGCGCGGTCCACCTCCGGCAACGGCGCGAAGCGCAGCAGCGGCTGCAACTGCGCCAGCGCCTGCGGGTCCAGCGGGCGCCGGTCGCCGCGCGCACCGATCAGGTCGTTCCACAGCGTGTCGCCGGAGTCGCTGACCAACAGGCGCCCGATCACCCCGCCCATGCTGTGGCCGATCAGGACCATGTGCTGCGACGCCGATGCCTGCCCCTGCGGATCGAAATGGCGCAGGGTCTGCTGCACCAGCGTCTCGATCTGCGCGCGGTTCCAGGCGATCGGCATGTTGGTCGGGTAGTAGACCTGCCAGATCTGGTAGTGGCGGCGCAGCTGTTCGTCGCCCATCAGTTCGTTGGCGACGTTGACCCAGGCCTCCGGACTGCTGGCCAGGCCGTGCAGCATCAGGATGATGCGCCGGTCCGGATCGTACGGCTGCATCAGGTACAGATGCGGCTGGTCGATGCCATCCTCGCGGCCGAGCATGGAGCGCAGCGACTGCCGCGCGAAGCCGGCACGGGCCAGCCACAGGCCATAGGCCGCAGTGAAGTTGGCCGCCAGCGGCAGGCGCTGGCCGTGCACCTCGACCTCGCCGTCGCGGTACGGATCGTAGGGCGCGACCACCACGCTGCGGGTGTCCAGCACCTGCGCCAGGCTGTCGCCCTCGAAGCGCAGCAGCACCGTGGTCGGCGCATACGGCATCTCGCTGAACGCGGGCGCGTGCGGGTTTGGCGCGGCCTTGGCGGCCGCCGCCGCGGTCGGATCGCCGACCTTGGCCGGCGCGATCTCCGCGACCAGTTCGGCGCCGAAGCCGTCGCGGCGGTAGGTGCTGCGCAGGCCATCGAAGCGCAGCGTCGACGCCGGCAGCATCGCGTCCGGCCGTGCCACGCCACCCGGCAAGCGGAAGCTGCCCATGTCCGCGCGCACCTGCCAGCCGGCCGTGCGCAGCGTGTCGTCGTCGTGCAACTCGCCGCTGGCGCTGCCGGCGCGCCAGCGCAGGAACAGCTCGCCGACCACCTGCTGCACGGCGTAGTTGTAGTAGTCGCGCACCTGGGTCTGCCGGTCCTCGAAGGCGCGCGCACTGGCCGGGCGCTGGGTGTAGAACAGGTAGGCGTAAGCGTAGCGCGCCGCCTCCAGCCAGGCCTGCAGCGTCGCGTCGTCCAGCGCCCTCGCCTGCCGCGGCGTGCGCACATTGGCCGCATGCACCCACAGCTCCGACAGGGTCGCCAGCCGCCGCTCCTGGTCCAGCCCCTGCAGGGCGCGCAGCTGCGTGGCGCAGGCCGCAACGTCGGCCTCGCAGGTCTTGGGGTCGAGCGCGAGCACGCGCAACGTCTCCAGACTGGCATCGCTGAGTTTGCCGGTGCTGAGCACGTCGCCGCGCTGGGTGGCGATGTAGTCGGCAGCGCTGCGCGACTGCACGCTGACCATCGCACAACCGCTGCCGAGCAGCAGCCCGGCAGCCAGCAGCGCGGTGCCCGCGCACCGCGCAAGACGTGAGTACAAGATCATGGCGCGACGGCCGGATCGTCGCCGGGAATGCCGGCGCGGATGCGCGTGGAGAAGTCGTCGCCAACGCCAGCCGCGCGCGCGCGTTCGCCGATGCGGCCGCGCGTGCGCAGCGTGGCCAGGCTGTAGCCGGGCATGAAGCCATGCTGCGCATAGACGTAGGACGGCAGGTAGCCGGACAGCAGCAGGCGGATGTCGAGCGGCAGTGCGGGATCGAGCTTGCGCGCCAGCTCGAACACGATGGTGGTGCAGTTGCTGGTGGCGGTGTTGTAGAACCGCGGCGTGCGCTGCAGTTGCTGCGCCCGCGCCACGTAGCCCAGGAACAGCTGGCGCAGTTGTGCGCGCGAGAGGTTGAGCCGGTACAGGTACACGTCCTCGCCGCGCACGTTGCTGCGCACCGCCAGGATGTCGCGCTCGTCGGCGGCCACCATCACCTGCTCGAAATTGCGGAAGAACCCGGCCAGCGCCGAGAACGCCTCGCCGCGCTCCTTGCGGATCTCCAGCGAGAACACCACGCGACGGCCGTCGTCGAAGCCGAACGAGACCAGGGTGTGGGCGATCGCCGGCCCCATCCAGTACGACAGCGCCAGGTCCGCCGAGGCCAGCCGCTCCAGGTCGTAGCGGCGCGTCTCCCAGCGCGGGGTGTAGTCGTGGTCGCTGCGCCAGGCGAAATTGCGCACGTTGTGCAGGGTCACCACGTGCCCGTCCACCTGCGGCTGCAGCAGTTGCGCGACATCGTCGGCCCAGTCGCGGTTCTGCTGCGGCTGCAGCGCCGACCAGCCCACCGCCATGCCCGCACAGCCGACCGCGAACAGCAGCGGCAGCACGCGGTACTCGCGCGGATGCCGCAGGCCCCACAGCGCCGCGCCGCCCAATGCCGCCCACAGCAGCGCCGAGCCGTAGCGCACCACCGCGCCGGTATGCGGCAGATAGCTCAGTAACAGCGCGCCCCACAGGCTGGC
>NZ_AQOI01000342.1:0-2074 GCF_000364665.1 Xanthomonas sp. SHU 199 | reverse complement strand
CCCAGCCGCCATGGCCAGGCGCGTCGACGCGCGGCGCCGTCGGCGCTCACAACTCGGCCGCCGCCGCGGGCGTGGCCAGGGCGTGGCACAGCAGGCGGCAACAACGCTGCGCCAGCGCCTTGCGTTCGGCCTCGTCGCTGCCGCGCTGGCAGGCGCCGAGCATGTCCATCGCCAGGGCCAGGTCCTGCTCGCCCAGGTCCGGGCGGCACAGGCCGGCGGCGATCGCGCGCTGCAGGTACGGCAACAGGATCGCCATCGCCCGCGTATGCGCCGCGGCGATCGTCGGATGCTCGCGCGGCATCGACCGCCAGTAGTCGGCCAGCGGCGCCGACATCGCGATGTGTTCGGCGACGTCGTACATCAGCAGGAACAGCCCGTCCGGCCGCGTACCGATCTCGCGCGCGCAGCCCTCCAGGCCGTCCAGGCCGCGTTCCAGCAGGGCAGCCATCAGTTCGGTGCGGTCGGCGAAATGGCGGTACAGGGTGGCGCGGCCGAGGCCGGCGCGCTCCACCACCAGTTCCAGCGGCGCCAGCACGCCGTGCGCGCAGAACACCTCGTCGGCGGCGTCCAGCAACAGGCGGCGGCGATGGGCGGTATCGGCTCGCATTTCCATGCGCGGCATTATCGGACAATTTTGTCCGCTTGCAAGCGGATCACGGTCGGCCGCCGCCGGTACCCACCGGCGGCGCCCTGGAAGCACTGGGCTCAGCCGGTGTTCTGCACGCCCTGGGCGACGCCGTTGACGCAGGCCACCAGCGCCCGCAGCAGGTCCTCGTCTTCGCCGTCGGTGGCGCGCCAGCGCTGCAGCAAGTCCACCTGCAGCACGCTGATGGGGTCGATGTACGGATTGCGCAGACGGATCGACAAGGCCAGGCGGGGATCATGCTGCAGCAGCGACGACTGCCCGGTCAGCGCCTTCACCCAGCCCTTGGTCAGCGCCAGTTCGTCGCGGATGCGCGGGAAGAAGCGCGCGTGCAGCGGCCCGGACAGGCGCGAGAACATCTCGGCGATGTTGAGGTCGCCCTTGGACAGGACCATGGCGATGTCGTCGAGGAAGGTGCGGAAGAACGGCCAGTCCGCGGCCATCGCGCGCAGCGCGTCCTCGTGGCCGGCGTCCACCGCCGCCTGCAGGCCGCTGCCCACGCCGTACCAGCCCGGGATCACCGCGCGCGCCTGGCTCCAGGCGAATACCCAGGGAATCGCCCGCAGGTTGGACAGCGCCGCATCCTGGCCGAGCCGCCGCGACGGCCGCGAGCCCAGGGTCATGCGCTCGATCACGTCGATCGGCGTGGCCAGGCGGAAATAGCGCATGAACTCGGCATCGCCGACGAAGCCGCGGTACGCCTGGCTGCTGTGCTCGGCGACCAGGTCCATCACCGGCCGCCAGCCGGCCTCGCGCGCATCGGCCGCACGCGGGCGCAGGCTCGACAGCAGCACCGCGCCGGTCATCTGTTCGAGCGAACGCAGCGCCAGCGCGCGGATGCCGTACTTGCGGTGGATCACCTCGCCCTGCTCGGTCACGCGCAGGCGCCCGTCGACGCTGCCGCGCGGCGCCGCCTCCAGCGCGCGCGTGGTCTTGCCGCCGCCGCGCACGATCGAGCCGCCGCGGCCATGGAAGAAGGTCAGGCGGATGCCCAGTTCGGCCGCCGCCTCCAGCAGTTCCACCTGCGCGCGCTGCAGGCCCCAGCGCGAGGCGGCGATGCCGCCGTCCTTGCCGCTGTCCGAATAGCCGAGCATCACCATCTGCACGTCGTCGCGCGCGGCCAGGTGGCGGCGGTAGACCGGATCGGCCAGCAGGTCGTGCAGGGTCGCGGTGCCGCCGCGCAGGTCGTCCACGGTCTCGAACAACGGCACGATGTCCAGCGGCACCGCGCCGTCGGCATCGACCAGGCCGCCGCGGCGCGCCAGCGCCAGCACGGTCAGCACGTCGGCGCGGTCGTGCGCCATCGAGATGATGTAGCTGCCCAGCGCGTCGGCGCCGTGCCGCGCGCGCGCATCGGCGAGCGCGGCGAACACCGCGTCCAGCCGCGCATTGCCTTCGTCGTCGGCCGCCGGCAGCGCCTGCTCGCCGCTG
>NZ_AQOI01000341.1:0-1906 GCF_000364665.1 Xanthomonas sp. SHU 199 | reverse complement strand
CACGCTCGACGCCGAGGCCTGGCTGCGCCTGCAGCCGCTGGAGCGCGCGCATGACGGCGCCGACGACTACGCGCCGACGATGGCCGCGGTGGACCGCAGCGCCGCCGACTGGGCGCAGCGCCACGGCCAGGCCACCGGTCGCTTCACCGATACGCTGGCCGGCGCGAGCTGGTGGTTCCTGCCGGTGCGCCACGAGCGCGGCACCATCGGCGTGGTCGGCTTGCGCTTCGGCGCCGGCGTGCAGCGCCCGGGCCTGGAGCAGCAGCGCCTGGCCGAGGCGATGGTGGAGGACATCGGCCAGGCCGCGCTGCGCACGCGGCTGGTCGCCGACCTGGAGAGCGCCCGTGTCAGCGGCGAGACCGAGCGGCTGCGCTCGGCCCTGCTGTCCTCGGTCTCGCATGACCTGCGCTCGCCGCTGGCGGCGATGATCGGCGCGGCCAGCAGCCTGTCCAGCTACGGCAAGGCGATGGACGCGGAGGATCGCCGCAGCCTGCTCGACACCATCCAGATGGAAGGCGAACGCCTGGACCGCTACATCCAGAACCTGCTGGACATGACCCGGCTTGGTCACACCGGGCTGACATTGAACCGCGACTGGATCGGCGTGGACGAACTGATCGGCTCGGCCGCGCGGCGCCTGCAGCGCTACCAGCCGCAGGTGCGCCTGGACATCGCCCTGGCCGCCGAGCTGCCGACGCTGTGGGTGCACCCGGCGCTGGTCGAGCAGGCGATCTTCAACGTGCTGGAGAACGCGGCCAAGTTCTCGCCGGCGGATGCGGCGATCCGGGTGGCCGCGGGCATGGTCGAGGGCCGCCTGCGCATCGACATCAGCGACCGCGGCCCGGGCATTCCCGAGGACGAGCGCGCGCGCATCTTCGACATGTTCTACAGCGTCGAGCGCGGCGACCGCGGCCGCCATGGCACCGGCCTGGGCCTGACCATCTGCCAGGGCATGATCGGCGCGCACGGTGGCAGCGTCGAGGCATTGCCGGGCCCCGATGGCCGCGGCACCACGATCCGCATTACCCTGCCGCTCATCGAACCCGCCGCGCCGCCGTCCCGCCCCGATGCCGACTGAGTCCCACGCCGATCCGATTCCGCCGCCGCGCGTGCTGGTCATCGACGACGAGCCGCAGATCCGCCGTTTCCTCGACATCAGCCTGCGCGCGCAGGGCTACCGTGTGCTGCAGGCCGACACCGGCGCCGCCGGCCTGGCGCAACTGGCCGCGCACGGCGCCGAACTGGTGGTGCTGGACATCGGCCTGCCCGACCAGGACGGGCACAGCGTGCTGCGCGAACTGCGGCAATGGTCGTCGGTGCCGGTGATCATGCTCACCGTGCGCGCCGGCGAGGACGAAAAGGTGCAGGCGCTGGACGCCGGGGCCAACGACTACGTGACCAAGCCGTTCGGCGTGCAGGAACTGATGGCGCGCATCCGCGTGCTGCTGCGCATGCAGCCGGTGGCCGGCGAGGCCGAGCCGGTGTTCGACGACGGCCACCTGCACATCCACCTGGGCCTGCGCGAAGTGCGTCTTGAAGGCGAAGCGCTGCCGCTCAGTCGCAAGGAGTACGCGCTGCTCGCCCTGCTGCTGCGGCACAGCGGCCGCGTGGTGACGCAACCGCAACTGCTGCGCGAACTATGGGGCCCCACCCACCAGGACGACACCCACTACCTGCGCATCCTGGTCGGCAAGCTGCGGCAGAAACTCGGCGATAGCGCCGTGGCCCCGCGCTACATCGCCACCGAGCCGGGCGTGGGGCTGCGCTTCATCGGCGTGCAGTGCCCGTCCGCGTGATCTGTCGTGGCGGCCTCGCCTGGATCTGCGTAGGAGCGGCTTTAGCCGCGACCGGGGCATTACCGGCGAAGTCAGGTCGCGGCTGAAGCCGCTTGTGTCAAATAAGGGTC
>NZ_AQOI01000340.1:0-1389 GCF_000364665.1 Xanthomonas sp. SHU 199 | reverse complement strand
TCTTCGTCCCGGCGGTCGCGGCTGCGCAGGACGCCGCCGACCTGGCGCACAGCACCTTGACCGGCGACTGGGACGGCACGCGCAGCGACTGGCTGCAGCGCGGCGTCGCTGTACGCGGCGACTACGTCGGCGAAGCCATGGGCGTGGTCGACGGCGGCCGCGGCGAGCGCGGCGCGCGTTACGCGCAGCAGGTCCGGCTGGGCGTGGACCTGGACCTGGCGAAACTGGCCGGCTGGGGCGGCGGCACGCTGCACGTGACCGTCAACGACCGCCGCGGCCGCAGCACCTCGGCCGATCTGCTCGGCAACCGCTTCCCGATCCAGGAAGCCTACGGCGGCCAGTTCACCCGGCTCACCGAACTGAGCTACGACCGCCGCTTCAACGACGGGCGCAGCTACATCAAGGCCGGCTTCTACGCGATGGGCAACCAGTTCGGCGCGCACACGTTGCTGACCAACTTCGTCAACGCCGCGTTCTGCGCGCATCCGCTGGCGATGTCCGGCAACAGCGGCTGGTACAACTATCCGAACGCACGCTGGGGCGCGGAAGTGGCGCAGCAACTGACGCCGGCGGCGAACCTGCGGGTCGGCTGGTTCCAGGTCAACCCCAGCACCAACAACAACGTGCACACCGCGTTCGACCTGACCGCGCGCGGCACCACCGGCTCGCTGTTCCCCGTCGAACTCACCTGGACGCCGGGTGCCGGCGGCGCCTATCCGGGCACCTACAAGTTCGGCGGCTACTACGACTCCTCGCGGGTGCCGCGCAAGGGCCTGGACCCGCGCGCCACCACCGGCCGCGACGGCGCCTACCTGCTGGTGGAGCAGAAGCTGTATTCGCCCGGCGGCGAGCGCGGCCGCGGCCTCACTGGCTTCGCCCAGTACATGGTGTCCGACCATGCCACCGCGCAGATCACCCGTTGGTACGCCGTGGGCGGCGTGTACCAGGGCATCGGCCGGCGCAGCCAGGACCGCATCGCGCTGGGCTACGTCGGCGCCGACATCAACCACCGCCTGCTCGACGCGCGGAGGGCGGCGCTGCTCGATGCCGGCGTGCCGCCGGAGGCGCCGGTGTTCGCGCTCGATACCGCCGAGGAACTCTACGAACTGTCCTACAGCGCGCAGCTGACCCCTTGGCTGATGCTGCGGCCGGACGTGCAGTACATCGTCAACCCCGGCACCTTCGCCTATGCGCGCACCGACAACGCGCTGGCGGTGGGGCTGCAGGTCAAGCTCACCTTCTGAGCGCGCGCTGCGCGCCTCCTGCCCAGGCCGATCCCGATGCCCTTGTTGCCACGACGACTGACCTTCCTGTGCTGCGCCGGCCTGCTGCTGGCCTCGCCGCTGCAGGCCGCACCTGCGGCGCCTCCGGCAGCGGCGCCCGCCGCGC
>NZ_AQOI01000339.1:0-10202 GCF_000364665.1 Xanthomonas sp. SHU 199 | reverse complement strand
TGGCATCGCCGCGGCGGCCTGCGCCCGTGCGCGCTCCGCGGCGCTGCTGGGATACTCCGCGATCTCGGCGGCCCCCGGTGCGACTGCCGCACGCGCGGCAGCCAGGATCGCCGCATCCAGCGCTGCGGGCGGCAATGCCTGCCGGCCCAGGCGCAGGCGTTCGGCGAGCGCGCGCTCTTCCGGGGTCAGCGGTTCGTCGGCGCTCATCCGCCCAACCTCGCACGCAGTTTGTCCATCGCATAGCGCAGCCGCGACTTGACCGTCTCGCGGCCGACGCCGGTGATGTGCCCGATCTCGTCCAGGCTCAATTCCTGCTCCAGGCGCAGCAGCAGCACGTCGCGTTGCTCCTCGGGAAGCGCATCCAGCGCCAGTTGCAACTGGCGCCGTTGTTCGAAGGCGGACAACTGCCGCTCCGGGGTGTCGGGGTCCTGCACGCGCGCGGTGCGCAGGTCGGCGTCGGCCGGCGCCGGCGGGCGGTGCTTGGCCGCGCGCCAATGGTCGCCAAGCCGATTGTGGGCGATGCGCAGCAGCCAGGTGGTGAACGCGGCCTGCGGCTGCCAGTCCAGGCGTGCGGCGATCACCCGCTGCCACACGTCCTGGAACAGTTCTTCGGCCAGCGCCCGGTCGCGCAGCTGCCGCAGCAGGTACTGGTACAGGCGGCCGCGATGGCGCAGGTACAGAGTCTCGAACGCGCGTGCGTCGCCGGCGGCATAGGCCAGCATCAGGGCTTCGTCGCTCGCGTCGACCGGGGCGTCCACGGCGGCAAGCCTAAGCGTTCGCCGGTCCGCCGCATAGTCGGGAGGCGGGGGCCCGGGAGAGGGCGTCGGTGGCGGACATTCGGACAACATGGGTAGACAAACGCGTATCGCGACACTTCGGGGTCGATCGGGCGTCGATCGGTGCATGCAACGGGTATGCTGGGGGTGAAAGGGCGAGCGTGGAGCAGTTCCGGGGGCCCTGCAGGAGAATCGTTGTCGATGCTGTTCAATTCGTCCGCCACCGCCCGCGAAGACGCTTCCGGCGGCCATGCGCCCGCCCGCACGGCGCAGGCCTTGTGCAGGCTGCTGCCGCCCGGCAGCGCCGTGGTGGTCGGCTGCGGCGACGGCGTGGTCGGGCGCCTCCACGGCGCCAGCGCGGAGGCGCCGGAGTGGTTGCAGGCGCTGGTCGCGCAGACGCTGGCCGCCACCGAGTTGCCACCGTCGACGACACCGACGGTGCTGCACGTGCATCGCACCGCCGAGGGGGCCTGCGTGGTCATCGGTGCGCAGGTGAGACAGCCGCTGGACGCAGCGTACCGCACCGCCTGGTGCGAGGCCGCGGTCGCCTTCGGCCTCAATCTGCTCGACACCGAGCGCATGCGCGCGCGCATCGAGGGCCTGGAGAAATCCAAGCAGCTGCAGCAGGCGCTGTACGAGATCGCCGATCTGGCCGGCGCCGATCTGGAAATGAGCCAGATGCTGCAGCGCGTGCATGCGGTGCTGGAATCGCTGATGTACGCGGAGAACTGCTACATCGTCGAATACGACGAAGATCAGCAGAGCATGCGCTTTCTGTACTTCTCCGACCGCCACGACGACTTCGTCGCCGATCCGGAGCAGACCTACTTCCTGCGCGACATGCCGCACAGCCTCACCGTGGGACTGCTGCGCCACGGCCGCGCGGTGCGTGGGCCCTCGGAGCAGGTGCGCGAACGCCTGCAGGTGGGCTACAACGCCGAACACGGCCCGGAGAGCCGCGACTGGCTGGGCGTGCCGATGCTGCGCGAGGGCCGGGTGTGCGGCGCGATCGTGGTGCAGAACTACGACTACGCGCTGCGCTACACCGACGCCGACCGCGCGCTGCTGGCCTACGTGGCGCAACACGTGCAGACCGCGATGGACCGGCGCCATGCGCAGGTGCAACTGGAGCGGCGGGTGCACCTGCGGACCCAGGAACTGCAGCGCGCCAACCGCGACCTGCAGGACGAGATCCAGGAGCGCAAGCGCGCCGAGACGCTGCAACTGGCGCTGTTCCGCATCGCCGAGCTGGCGATCCGCTCGGAGAGCCTGCAGCAGTTCTACACCGAGGTGCACGCCATCGTCGGCGGGCTGATCGACGCGCGCAACCTGTACATCGCGCTGCTGTCCGACGACGACACGATGCTGGAGTTCGTCTACTCGGTGGACGAGTTCACCCCCTACCGGCCGCAACGGCGCCGCGGTCGCGGACTGACCGAGTATGTGATGCGGGTGCGGCGTCCGCAACTGCTCGAACTTCCCGACATCGACGCCTTGCTGGCGCAGGGCGAGGTACAGGAGTACGGCCAGCGCCCCTACAGCTGGCTGGGCGTGCCGCTGTTCGACGAAGGCGAGGTGATCGGCGCGATCGTGGTGCAGAGCTACATCGCCAAGGTGCGGTTCACCGAGCACGATCAGCGCCTGCTGACCTTCGTGGCGCACAACGTCGGCAGCGGCCTGGCGCGGCAGCGCGCGCAGGAACGGCTGCGGCTGGCGCACGCGGAGCTGGAGCAGCGCGTGGAAGAACGCACCCGCGAACTGGCCGAGGTCAACGAGCAATTGCTGGCGCAGATCGCCGAACGCTGGCGTGCCGAGCAGCGCCTGACCCATCAGGCGCTGCACGATGCGCTGACCGGGTTGCCGAACCGATCGCATCTGCTGGACCGGCTCAGCGAGGCGATCTCCCGCGCCCGCGGCGGCGGCATGACCTTCGCCGTGCTGTTCCTGGATCTGGACCGGTTCAAGCTGGTCAACGACAGCATCGGCCACGCCGCCGGCGACGAGATGCTGGTGCAGGTGGCCAAGCGCATCGTCTCCACGATCCGCGGCCAGGACGTGGTGGCGCGCCTGGGCGGCGACGAGTTCGCGGTGCTGACGCCGTGCGAGCACGGCCTGGACGGCGCGCGCGAGCTGGCGCGGCGCCTGCTGCACGTGCTTGGCCAGCCGATGTGGGTGGCCGGCCGCGAATTGTTCCCGTCCGGCAGCCTGGGCATCGCCGCCTGGCATCCGCGCTACCACAACGGCGAGGAGATGCTGCGCGACGCCGACGCGGCCATGTACCGGGCCAAGGCGCAGACCCAGGACCGCTGCGTGGTATTCGACGAGGCCATGCGCGAGGCGGCGCTGCGCAGCCTCGATCTGGAAGCGGACCTGCGCCGGGCGATCAACAACCGCGACTTCGAGCCGTTCTACCAGCCGATCGTGCGCCTGCACGACGGCGAGGTGATCGGCCACGAAGCGCTGCTGCGCTGGCGCCACGAAAGCCGCGGGCTGCTGGTGCCGAGCCAGTTCATCGACCTGGGCGAGGAGAGCGGCCTGATCGAGCAGGTGGACTGGCTGCTGTACGCGCAGGTGATCCGGCGCCTGGCGCAGAGCGAGGGCGGCTACGTCTCGGTCAACGTCTCGCCGCGGCACTTCCGCTCGCCGGATTTCACCGAACGGCTGTTCGGGCTGATCGACACCGCCGGCGCCGATCCGCGCCGCCTGCGCGTGGAGATCACCGAGGTGGCGCTGCTCGACGACGCGCCGCGCACCCTGACCATCCTGCAGGCGCTGCGCGAGCGCGGCGTGCTGGCGCAACTGGACGACTTCGGTACCGGCTTCTCGGCGCTGTCCTACCTGCACCGCTTCCCGATCTCGGTGCTGAAGATCGACCAGAGCTTCGTCGCCGGCCTGCAGGACGAGGGCAGCACCGGCAGCCACGCGCTGGTACGCGGCATTCTCGCCCTGGCCAGCACCCTGGGCATCGAGACGGTGGGCGAAGGCATCGAGACCGAGCAGCAACTGGCGACCCTGCGCGAACTGGGTTGCGACTACGGGCAGGGCTATCTGCTCGGGCGCCCGGCCGCCGCGCCGCAGCTGCTTTGAGGCGATCGGGTGCGGAGCGCGGCGCCATGCGCCCGTTGCTCGCAGCGCGACGCGTTGCGGCGCGTTTGTTCGATTCGCGCCTCCGATGCTGGAGCGACTGAAGATGTCGCCAGGGCAGGTTGCCGCGTAGGAGCGGCTTCAGCCGCGATGGGTTTTATCGAGCACGCCCGTCGCGGCTGAAGCCGCTCCTGCAGGACACATCCTGTCGGTATGGGCGGCGGTCTAAACGGTTCGCCACGCGCCAAGCGCTTGCCGTGGATCGGATGCGCCTGGCGCAACGCGTTGCGCCGCTTTTTGTCGATCCGCGCCGCAGGAACAATCGTGCGCCGGAATTCATGGCGCGTCGCCACGCGTCATGACGTTGCCGCTTTCGGCGTCTCAGCGCAACGCGTTGCGACGCTTTTCGTCGATCCACTTAGAAGCCTGCGCCGGCGTGTACTCCCGCATCCAGCCCAGCATCGTGTCGATGTCGCTGCCGTACCACAGGTCGGCGCGCTGGTCCGGGTGCAGGAAGCGCTCCTCGACCATGCGATCGATCATGCCGATCAGCGGCGCGTAGAACCCTTCCACGTCGAGGAAGGCGCAGGGCTTGTTGCCGATGCCGAGCTGGCGCCAGGTCAGCATCTCGAAGATTTCTTCCATGGTGCCGAAGCCGCCGGGCAGGGCGACGAAGGCATCGGACAGGTCGAACATGCGCGACTTGCGCTCGTGCATCGAGCCGACGATCTCCAGCTCCGTGAGGCCGCGGTGCGCGACTTCCCAGTCCGCCAGTTGCTTGGGGATCACGCCGGTGACCTCGCCGCCGGCGGCGAGCACCGCATTGGCCACGGTGCCCATCAGGCCGACATTGCCGCCGCCATAGACCAGGCGCAGGCCTTGCTCGGCGATGCGGGTGCCCAATTCGGTCGCGCGCTCGACGTAGGCCGGCTTGTTGCCGGCGTTGGAGCCGCAGTAGACGCAGATGCTTTTCATCGGGAATGGGGAGTCGGGAATGGGGAATAGGGAAAATCAAAAGCCGAAACGCATAACGCCGGACTCGGGCCCGGCGTTATGCAGTGGGAATGCAGTGCCGGGAATGCGCTTGCCATTCCCGATTCTCCATTCCCGTTTCCCGGCCTCAATTGGCCTTATGAATCGCCCGCTTGCTCACCGCCATGGCCGCGTCGTGGATCGCTTCGGACAGGGTGGGGTGGGCGTGGCAGATGCGCGCCAGGTCGTCGGCCGAGCCGTTGAACTCCATGGTCAGCACGCCTTCGTGGACCAGTTCGGAGACGCCGACGCCGACCAGGTGCATGCCCAGGACGCGGTCGGTCTCGGCGTGGGCGATGACCTTGACGAAGCCCGCGGGCTCGCCCATCGCCACCGCACGGCCGATCGCGGCGAACGGGAAGCTGCCGGCCTTGTACGGCACGCCTTCGGCCTTGAGCTGCTGCTCGGTCTTGCCGACCCAGGCGATTTCCGGCTCGGTGTAGATGACCCACGGAATGGTGTCGAAGTTGACGTGGCCGGGCAGGCCGGCGATCAGTTCGGCGACCGCGATGCCTTCCTCGAAACCCTTGTGCGCGAGCATCGGCCCACGCACGCAGTCGCCGATCGCCCACACGCCGTCGACGCCGGTATGGCAGTGCGCATCGACCTCGATCTGGCCGCGCTCGTTGACCTTGACGCCGGTGCCATCGGCCAGCAGGCCCTTGGTGGCGGCGCGGCGGCCGACGGCCACCAGCAGCTTGTCCACGTTGAGGGTCTTCTCGCCTTCGCTGTCGCTATAGGTGACGACCACGTCCTGCTTCTTGCCCTTGCCGGTGACTTCGGTCTTGGAGACCTTGGCGCCGAGCTTGATGTCCAGGCCCTGCTTCTTGAATTCCTTGAGCGCGGTCTTGGCCACTTCGGCATCGGCCAGCGCCAGGAAGTCCGGCAGCGCTTCGAGGATGGTGACCTCGGCGCCCAGGCGCTTCCACACGCTGCCCAGTTCCAGGCCGATCACGCCGGCGCCGATCACCGCCAGGCGCTTGGGCACCTCGGTGAAGTCCAGCGCACCGACGTTGTCGACGATGGTCTCGCCGTCGAACTTGGCGAACGGCAGCTCGATCGAATCCGAGCCCGCGGCCAGGATCACGTTGGTGCCCTTCAGCTCGACTTCGCTGCCGTCGTGCTGCTTGACCTTGACCACGTTGCCCGGCTGCAGTTCGCCGAAGCCGTAGTACGGGGTGATCTTGTTCGCCTTGAACAGCATCGCGATGCCGCCGGTGAACTGCTTTACGATCTTGTCCTTGCGCCCGACCATCGCCGCGACGTCGATCTTGGCATCCTTGAAGCTGATGCCGTGCTCGCCGAACAGGTGGCCCATGTTCCAGAACTGGCGCGAGGAATCCAGCAGCGCCTTGGACGGGATGCAGCCCACGCGCAGGCAGGTGCCGCCGAGCGCCGGCTTGCCGTCCTTGCCCAGCGCCGCGTCGATGCACGCGGTCTTCAGGCCCAACTGGGCGGCACGGATGGCCGCGTGATAGCCGGCGGGACCGGCACCGATGACGACGACGTCGTATTGTTCGCTCATTTCATTTGCTCACACGGGAATAGGGAATGGGGAATAGGGAATGGCAAAAGCGCTGCGCCTGCCGTTCCCCATCCAGGTCCAGGCGGGAATGCAGCAGCGGCGGATGGGCGCTGGTCCCATTCCCGTTTCTCCATTCCCGATTCCCGGCTCTTACAGACCGAACAGCATCCGGCCCGGGTTTTCCAGCTGGTTCTTGATGTCGACCAGGAACTGCACCGAGTCCTTGCCGTCGATGATGCGGTGGTCGTAGGACAGCGCCAGGTACATCATCGGCGCGATCACGACCTGGCCGTTCTCGGCGATCGGACGCTCCTTGATCGCGTGCATGCCCAGGATCGCGCTCTGCGGCGGGTTGATGATCGGGGTCGACAGCAGCGAGCCGAAGGTGCCGCCGTTGGTCACGGTGAAGGTGCCGCCCTGCAGTTCTTCCAGGCTCAGCTTGCCGTCGCGCGCCTTCTTGGCGTAGTCGGCGATGCCCTGTTCGATGTCGGCGAAGGACTGCCGCTCGACGTTGCGCAGCACCGGCGTGACCAGGCCCTTGTCGGTGGACACGGCGATGGAGATGTCGCTGTAGCCGTGATAGATGATGTCGTCGCCGTCGATCGAGGCATTGACCAGCGGGAAGCGCTGCAGCGCGTTGGCCGCGGCCTTGACGAAGAAGCTCATGAAGCCGAGCTTGATGCCATGGGCCTTCTGGAACTCGTCCTGCAGCTCCTTGCGCGCGGCCGAAACCTTGGCCAGGTTGACCTCGTTGAAGGTGGTCAGCATCGCGGTCGAGTTCTTCGACTGCATCAGGCGCTCGGCGATGCGCTTGCGCACGCGGGTCATCGGCACGCGCTCTTCCGGACGCGCACCGCTGGCCTTGCCGGCGCCGCCGTTCTTGGCGTAGTTGAGGATGTCTTCCTTGGTCACCGCGCCGCGGCGGCCGGTGCCTTCGACCTGCGACGGATCCACGCCTTCGGTGATGGCGCTGAAGCGAGCGCCCGGCGGCAGGCTGGACACATCACCGGCGGCCTTCGGCGCGTCGGCCTTGGCGGCCTTCGGTGCTTCCGCGGCGGCGGCCTTGGGCGCTTCGGCCTTCGGCGCCTCGGCGACCTTGGCCTCGGCCGGCGCCGCCGCGGCGGTCGCGCCTTCCTCGATGATCGCCAGGATCTGCGAGCTGGTCACGGTGGCGCCGGTCTCGAACTTGATCTCCTTCAGCACGCCATCGACGGGCGAGGGCACTTCCAGCACGACCTTGTCGGTCTCCAGGTCCACCAGGTTCTCGTCGCGCTTGACCGCCTCACCGGCCTTCTTGTGCCAGCTGGCGATGGTGGCATCGGATACGGATTCGGGCAGTACCGGAACTTTGACTTCGGTGGCCATTGCAGGGGGCGTCCTAGTGGTGTCTTTTTTGAAGTGTGAAAGGGGGTTTATTCAGCGACTTGGTCGTTGAACGGATTCAACAGCGCATCGGCGACCAGCTTCAGCTGCTCTTCCACGTGCTCGGCGAAGTGGCCGGCGGCGGGAGACGGCGAACGGGCGCGGCCGGCGTAGTGCAGGCTCTGTCCGTCGGCCAGGCAGGCCTGCAGGTGGTGCTTGATCTGGTACCAGGCGCCCTGGTTCTGCGGCTCTTCCTGACACCAGACCAAGTCGGTGGCATTGCCGTAGCGCTTCAGTTCGGCCGACAGCAGCTCGCGCGGGAACGGATACAGCTGCTCCACGCGCAGGATGGCGACGTCGTCCTGGCCGCGCTTGGTCTGGTCCTCGAGCAGGTCGTAGTAGACCTTGCCCGAGCACGCGACCACGCGCTTGACCTTCTTCGGGTCGGCCTTGGCGTCCGGGATCAGGTGCTGGAACTCGCCGTCGGCCAGTTCCTCCAGCGTCGACACCGCCAGCTTGTGGCGCAGCAGCGACTTGGGCGTCATCACCACCAGCGGCTTGCGCGTGGACATGCGCATCTGCCGGCGGATCATGTGGAAGGCCTGCGCCGGGGTGGTCGGCACGCAGACCAGCATGTTCTCCAGCGCGCACAGCTGCAGGAAGCGCTCCAGGCGTGCGGAGCTGTGCTCCGGGCCCTGGCCTTCGTAGCCGTGCGGCAGGAACAGCGACAGGCCCGAGATGCGGCCCCACTTGGCTTCGCCGGCGGCGATGAACTGGTCGATCACCACCTGCGCGCCGTTGGCGAAGTCGCCGAACTGCGCTTCCCAGATGCACAGCGCGTTGGGATCGGTGGTGGAGTAGCCGTACTCGAAGCCCATCACCGCCTCCTCGCTGAGCAGCGAGTCGATCACGGTGGCGTCTTCCGGGTTCTCCACCAGCTGCCGCAGCGGCAGGTAGTAGCTGTCGGTCTTCTGGTCGTGCAGGATCGCGTGGCGGTGGAAGAACGTGCCGCGGCCCGCGTCCTGGCCGACCAGGCGCAGCTTGTGGCCTTCGCCCAGCAGGGTGGCGTAGGCCAGGTTCTCGGCGAAGCCCCAGTCGCCCGGCAGTTCGCCGGCGGCCATCTTCACCCGGTCCTCGTAGATCTTGGCCACGCGCGGGTGCAGCTCGACGCCGCCCGGGATGGTGGTGATGATCTTGGCCAGCTGGTCCAGGGTCTTGCGCTTGACCGTGGTGTCGACCTTGTCCGACAGCTTGCCCGACAGGTACTTGGACCAGTCGATGGCGAACTCGTCGGGCTTGCGGGTCGCCAGCTCGGTGGTGTACTCGCCCGAATCGAGCTTGTTGCGGTAGCCGTCGACCAGCGCCTGCGCCTCGCCGGCCTGCAGCACGCCTTCGCTTTCCAGCTGGGCGGCATACAGCTCGCGGGTGGTCTTGTGCTTGCGGATGGTCTGGTACATCACCGGCTGGGTGGCCGCCGGCTCGTCGGCCTCGTTATGGCCCCAGCGGCGGTAGCAGACCAGGTCGATGACCACGTCCTTGTTGAACTGCTGGCGGAAGTCGTAGGCCAGGTTGGCCACGAACGCCACCGCGTCCGGATCGTCGCCGTTCACATGGAACACCGGAGCGCCGATCATCTTGGCCACGTCGGTGCAGTACAGCGTGGAACGGGCGTCGTCGCGGGCGCTGGTGGTGAAGCCGATCTGGTTGTTGACCACGATGTGCACGGTGCCGCCGACCGCGAAGCCGCGCGCCTGCGACATCTGGAACAGCTCCATGACCACGCCCTGGCCGGCGAACGCGGCGTCGCCGTGGATGATCACCGGCAGCACCGACTTGCGCGCGGCGTCGCCGTAGCGCTCCTGGCGCGACCGCACGCTGCCGACTACCACGGGGTCGACGATTTCCAGATGCGAGGGGTTGAACGCCAGCGCCAGGTGCACCGACTTGCCGTCGGCCACCGCCACGTCGGCGGAGAAGCCCATGTGGTACTTCACGTCGCCGGTGTGGGCGCGGTCGTCGTGGGCGTGCTCGAACTTGCCTTCGAACTCGTCGAACAGCTTGCGCGGGTTCTTGCCCAGGGTGTTGACCAGCACGTTGAGGCGGCCGCGGTGGGCCATGCCGACCACGATGTCCTTGACCGTGTCGCTGCCGGCGCGCTGCACCAGCACGTCCATCATCGGGATCAGCGAGTCGCCGCCTTCCAGCGAGAAGCGCTTCTGGCCGACGTACTTGGTGTGCAGGTAGCGCTCCAGGCCCTCGGCGGCGGTGATCCGCTCCAGGGTGCGGCGGCGGCTGGCGGTGTCGCCGGCGATGTTGCCGCCCGCGTTCTCCAGGCGCTGGTAGATCCACTGGCGCTGTTCGAACTCGGAGATGTGCATGAACTCGCTGCCGATCGACCCGGTGTAGGTCGCCTTCAGCCGCGC
>NZ_AQOI01000338.1:0-1158 GCF_000364665.1 Xanthomonas sp. SHU 199 | reverse complement strand
AGTTTCATCCGCGGCTGGCCGCCGAGGCCGCCGGTGCTGAACTCGCTGCCTAGATCGCTTTCCGACAGGCTGTGGAACGGCAGGCCCAGGTCCGGCGGGTTCACCGGCGGGGTCAGGCCCAGCGGATCCAGCCGCGCGCCGAGGTGGCCGCGTGAACGGTAGGCGGTGATCAGGCGGCCGACATGGCGCTCGCGCTCGTCGCCGCTCGGGCCGGTACCGCTGTTGGCGGCCTGGCGCGCGGCGCTGGCGATGTGGGCGATGACCGCCGAGTGGGGGACGTCACCGGCATCGCGGCCCTGGAAGCCGTCGAAGTAGGTTTTCCACTTGGGATCGATGCTGTCGGGAGAGACCAGATACTGTTCGTACAGGTCTTCGATATAGGCGGCATTGCCGCCGGCGAGTTGCGATGACTGCGCAAACTGCTTGAGTAGATTGTCCACGATGGTGGGGTGCGGTCGCTTTGTTTGGGGTGGCTTGCGGCAGGAACCGGCGGACGCGAGGGCCGCGCGGGCGTAATCAAGCGCAAAAATTATACCCCCATGAACCAGCCGGGGTGTGCATTCGGCGTGGTCAAGGCCGATCCCGGTTCATCCGTGGCGCGCGCGGCGGCGCCGGTCCGGCCCCCTTACCAGCCCAGTGCGCGCAGTTCGCTGCATGGGCGCGCACGCTCCCAGACCCGGTCGAAGGTGGCGCGCAACTGGCGTGCGCGGCCGCCACCGAGCAGGTCGGTCTCGCCGTCGTAACGGTGACCGAGTCCACGGAAGTAGTAGCCGCCGCCCTCGTTGACCAGGTAGGCGGTGGCGTCGCTGCGGTCCACCGGATCGCTGACTTCGCGGAACTCGAACACGCTGGGCAGGCGTTGCGCCAGGGCCAGCAAGGGGGCGCCGGCTCGCTGCGGCGCGGCCGCGTCGTGCAGCAGCACGCGCACCTGCTTGGCATGCGCGGCGACCGCGAAGCGCCGCATCTGTTCCACCACGCGGGGATCGTCGAGCAGGCCGGGATCCAGCATGCGGCTGTGGATCAGTACCTGGCGGCGGGCCTGCGCCAGCACCGCGATGCTGGCGGCGAGGGCCATCGCCGCGTCCTCCACCGCCACGGCACCGTCGAAGCGGCGGCGCAGCGGCACGGCCTCCGCGGTGGCGGCCACGCCGCCCGGGG
>NZ_AQOI01000337.1:0-1348 GCF_000364665.1 Xanthomonas sp. SHU 199 | reverse complement strand
TGCAGCGCCTGCCGCGGCGGCTCGCCACCGCCGCTGCGCTCGCTGCGATAGCGCAGGTGCGCCAGTTCCGGCGCCAACAACTGCGCCCGCATGTCGAAAGCGCGGTAGCGGAATGCGCCCGACTCAGCCGGTAACGCCTGGAGCACCGCCGGCTTGTCGAAGCAGCGGCCGGAGGCACCGAACTCGACGAAGGCGTCGTCGAGCAGTTCCGCCACGCGCGCCGCTGAGGCACGCACCGCCGGTTCCAGCAATTCCAGTTCCAGCGCGACCAGCGCACGTTGCACGGCGGCGTCCATGGCTCAACCGCCGATCAGGAACATTTCGACGTGCTTGCCGCGCGTGGCGGTCGCCGCGCCGCGCAGTTCGCTGTAGCGATCGTCGCGGCGTTCCCACAGCGCACGCACGCGTTCGGCTAGCGCCTCCTCGCCCCCCGCCAGCGCCGGCCGCAAATCGGTGCCCTCGCCCGCGAACAGACAGGTGTAGAGATGGCCGTCGGCCGAGACCCGGGCGCGGTGGCAATCGCCGCAGAACGGCGCACTGACCGAGGTCACGAAGCCAATCTCGCCGCCGCCATCGGCGAACGCATAGCGCGCGGCGACCTCGCCCGGGTAGTGCGGCGCCAGCGCCTGCAGCGGCCAGCGCGCGGCGATGCGGTCGCGCAGTTCGGCAGCAGGCACCACCCGCTCGCGGCGCCAGGCGTTGCAGGTGCCGACGTCCATGTATTCGATGAAGCGCAGCACGTGGCCACTGCCGCGGAAATGCGCCAGCAACGGCAGCACCTGGTCGTCGTTGATGCCGCGCTGGACCACGCAATTGAGCTTGACCGGCCCCAGCCCGGCCGCGACCGCCGCGTCGATGCCCTCCAGCACCTGCGCGATCTCGCCACGGTCGCCGGACAACTTCCGGAACACCGCCGGCTCGATCGCATCCAGGCTGACCGTGACCCGGCGCAGGCCGGCCTCGCGCAAGGCCTGCGCATGCCGCGCCAGCAGCGCGCCGTTGGTGGTCATGGCCAGATCGTCCACGCCGGGGATGCGCGCCAGCCGCCGCACCAACTCGGGCAGATCGCGGCGCAGCAGCGGTTCGCCGCCGGTCAGGCGCAGCTTGTTGACGCCGTTGCGGACGAAGGCGCGGGCCACCGTCTCCAATTGCGCGAACGACAGCCGCGAAGCGGCGTCGAAGCCGTAATCGTCCGGCACCTTGTCGGCAGGCATGCAGTAGCCGCAGCGGAAGTTGCAGGCCTCGATCACCGACAGCCGCAGGTCGCGCAACGGCCGCCCGCGCCGGTCCGCCGGCGTCGCCGACGCGAGCGGCGGGCGCGGCAGCGCGTTCATCCCGCCGGGACCTA
>NZ_AQOI01000336.1:0-3029 GCF_000364665.1 Xanthomonas sp. SHU 199 | reverse complement strand
GAAGCAAGTCTTCGATCCGCTCCCATTGGCTCTGGGCCAATTCATAGCGGCTAGGCCGCGACGTGCTGGTCCTTAACATCCCAAAAAATATCGCTGAATGTCGATACAGCCTAGGGGCGTCGTTCAGCGGCCGCTTGCGCGATTAAGGCCTCAACGAGCGCTATTTCCCAACACTGCTTCATGCCCGCGCAGCGGTCGAGAGTTGGCGCTGGGAATACAGCGAAGAATTACCCAAGAATGCCGTCGACGGGATGATGCGCGCGGAATACGCTAAGCAATTAAAAAACCTGTATCATCAATCACGGATTTTAAGCCCGACGACTCAGAGCAGAGTCGTTGATTGCAGCTCTCTAATGATATTGGTTTATGGAATTTTTTATAAGATCACAGAAATGTCGGTTCTGTGGGAGAGTAAGCCTGCTGAAAGTCGATTACTCCACGCGCCTGTATTAAACTGGCGGCCTCATGTCTGAGGCATTTGGAACGTAGGTCAGTGCAATAACGCGTGGACTTGCCTTAAAACTACGAAGCCGGCAAGTCGCCGGCTTCGTTTCCATATACACGTCGCGATCAATGCCTACACCGACAACTCCAACAATAACTTATTGAGCCGCCGCACATACGCCGCTGGGTCCTTGAGGCTGTCGCCCGCAGCCAGCGCCGCCTGGTCGAACAGCACCTTCGCCAGGTCGCCGAAGCGCTCGCCATCGGCTTCCGCATCCAGCTTCTCGATCAGCGGATGCGCGGGGTTGAACTCGAACACCGGCTTGCTCTCCGGCAGCTTCTGGCCGCTGGCTTCCAGGATCTGCCGCATCTGCAGGCCTAGGTCGCCCTGGCCGATGGCCAGGATCGCCGGCGAGTCGGTCAGTCGGTGCGAGACACGCACTTCGGAGACGTCGTCCTTGAGCACGTTCTGGATGCGCTCGACCAGGCCCTGCTTGGCCTTGGCGGCTTCTTCCTTGGCCTGCTTCTCTTCCTCGCTGTCGAGCTTGCCCAGGTCCAGGTCGCCGCGCGCCACGTCGACGAAGGACTTGCCGTCGAACTCGGTGAGGTAGCTCATCAGCCACTCGTCGATGCGGTCGGTGAGCAGCAGCACTTCGATGCCCTTCTTGCGGAACACTTCCAGGTGCGGGCTGTCCTTGATCTGCGCGTAGCTCTCGCCGGTCAGGTAGTACAGCTTGTCCTGACCGTCCTGCATCCGCGCCACGTAGTCGGCCAGCGACACGGTCTGCGCGCCGTCGCTGCCATGGGTGGAGGCGAAACGCAGCAGGCCGGCGATCTTTTCGCGGTTGCCGAAGTCCTCGGCCGGGCCTTCCTTCAGCACCTGGCCGAAGTTCTTCCACACGCCCTGGTAGCGCTCGGCGTCGTCCTTGGCCAGCTTCTCCAGCATGTCCAGGGCGCGCTTGGTCAGCGCCGACTTCATCGAGTCGATCACCGGGCCGGACTGCAGGATCTCGCGCGAGACGTTCAGCGGCAGGTCGCTGGAATCGACGATGCCCTTGATGAAGCGCAGGTACAGCGGCAGGAACTGTTCGGCCTGGTCCATGATGAAGACGCGCTGCACGTACAGCTTGAGCCCGCGCGAGGCATCGCGCTGGTACAGGTCGAACGGGGCGCGGCCGGGCACGTACAGCAGCGAGGTGTACTCCAGCTTGCCCTCGACCTTGTTGTGGCTCCACGCCACCGGGTTCTCGTGGTCGTGGGCGATGTGCTTGTACAGTTCCTGGTATTCCTCGTCCTTGATCTCGGTGCGCGGGCGCGTCCACAGCGCGCTGGCGCGGTTGACGGTTTCCCATTCCGGGGTCTCGGGCTTGTCCTTGTCCTCGCCGTAGTGTTCCTTGGGCAGTTCGATCGGCAGGGCGATGTGGTCGGAATACTTGCGCACGATGCCGCGCAGCTTCCAGCCGTCGGCGAAGTCCTTCTCATCGTCCTTCAGGTGGAGCACGATGCGAGTGCCGCGCTCGGCCTTCTTGATGGTGGCGACCTCGAACTCGCCTTCGCCGCGCGAGGACCAGTGCACGCCTTCGCTGGCCGGCAGGCCGGCGCGGCGGCTGTAAACGTCGACCTGGTCGGCGACGATGAAGGCGCTGTAGAAGCCCACGCCGAACTGGCCGATCAGGTGCGAGTCCTTCTTCTGGTCGCCGGACAGGTGCTTGAGGAACTCGGAGGTGCCGGACTTGGCGATGGTGCCCAGGTGCGCCACGATCTCCTCGCGGCTCATGCCGATGCCGTTGTCGTCGATGGTGACGGTGCCGGCCTCCTTGTCGAAGCCGATGCGGATGCGCAGTTGCGCATCGCCGTCCAGCAGCTCCGGCTTGACCAGCGCCTCGAAGCGCAGCTTGTCGGCGGCGTCGGAGGCGTTGGAGATCAGCTCGCGCAGGAAGATCTCCTTGTTGGAATAAAGCGAATGGATCATCAGCTGCAGCAGCTGCTTGACCTCGGTCTGAAAGCCCAGGGTTTCTTTTTGGGTTTCCACGCTCATCGGTAGGTGCTCCATGAAGGATGGGCGGCCGCGCGGAGGAGGGCACGGCTCTGCCGGCCGACATGGTGGCGGCCGCGGCCGGCTTCAAGCGCCGCGCCGCGCATACGCGCGACCCCGCGCTGGTCTATGATCCGGACCCCGTTTCCGCGCCACCCATTGCCCACCGCCCATGCCGTTCCTGCGTTCCCCGTCCCGCCTGTCCCGGCCCCTGCGAGGCCGCCGATGAGCCGTCCCGGCGGCGGCCAGGTGCGGATCATCGGCGGGCGCTGGCGCAATACGCGGCTGCCGGTGCCGGACCTGGCCGGGCTGCGCCCGACCTCCGATCGGGTCCGCGAGACCCTGTTCAACTGGCTGCAGCCGGTGCTGCCCGGGGCGCGGTTGCTGGACCTGTTCGCCGGCAGCGGCGCGCTGGGGCTGGAGGCGGTGTCGCGCGGCGCGGCCGGCGCGGTGCTGGTCGAACGCGATCCGGGCCAGGCGGCGCAGTTGCGCGCCACGGTCGCGCGGCTGCAGGCGCAGGACCAGGTGCAGGTGGTGCAGGGCGATGCGC
>NZ_AQOI01000335.1:0-1287 GCF_000364665.1 Xanthomonas sp. SHU 199 | reverse complement strand
GGCTGCTGCAGCGGTATTTGTTCGAGGTGCGCGTGGCCGACCCGCTGGCGATCGGCGCGGTGCTGTTGGTGCTGGCCGCGGCCGGCCTGCTCGCCGCGATGGCGCCGGCACGGCGCGCGGCGCGGGTGCCGCCGATGCAGGCCTTGCGCGCCGAATGATGCGCTTTGCGTTCCGATGCGGGTACGCCACCACAGGCGCCGTGGCGCCTGTCCGCCACGCCCGGCCGCTAGACTCTGCGCCATGACTGACAACCGCACACCGCCGCTGCCGCGCATCCTCGTCGTCGACGACCAGGCCGACGTGCGCGAGGCCTTGCGCATGCTGCTCAAGAGCGCCGGCTACGGCATGGTCGGTGCCGAATCGCCGGAGCTGGCGCTGGCCTGCCTGCGCGGCGATGCGTTCGCCGCGGTGCTGGTGGACATGAACTACGCCCGCGACACCACCTCCGGCGCCGAAGGCCTGGCCTTGATCGCGCAGATCGCCGCGCAATGGCCGGGACTGCCGGTGATCGCGATGACCGCCTGGGCCAGCATCGAACTGGCGGTGGCGGCGATGCGCGAGGGCGCGGTGGATTTCATCGAGAAGCCCTGGCAGAACGCGCGGGTCCTGGCGGTGCTGGAGAGCCGCATCGCACTGGACCGCAGCCGCCGTGCCGCGCAACGGCTCGGCGAGGCGCAGGCACTGTTGCTGCAGGATTGCGCCATTGGCTTCGTCGCCGAATCGGCACCGATGCAGCAGCTGGTCGAGGATCTGCTGCGCATCGCCGGCAGCGGCGCCAACGTGCTGCTGCTGGGCGAGAACGGCACCGGCAAGAGCCTTCTGGCGCAGTTGCTGCACCAGTGGTCGCCGCGTCGCACGCAGGCTTTCGTCAAGGTCAACATCGGCGGCCTGGCGCCGACCCTGTTCGAGGCCGAACTGTTCGGTCACGTGCGCGGCGCCTACACCGACGCGCGCCAGGATCGCGCCGGCCGTTTCGAACTGGCCGATGGCGGCACCCTGTTCCTGGACGAGATCGGCAACCTGCCGCTGCAGCAGCAGCCCAAGTTGCTGCGCGCGATCGAGGACGGCGAGTTCGAGCGGCTCGGTTCCTCGCGCACGCAACGGGTGGACGTGCGCATCGTCGCGGCGACCAATGCCGATCTGGAGGCGGACGTGGCGGCCGGCCGCTTCCGCCAGGACCTGCTGTACCGGCTCAACACCTTCCAGGTGCGCGTGCCGCCGCTGCGCGAGCGCGGCGCCGACATCCTGCCGCTGGCGCGGCATTACCTCGCCGCCGCCTGCACCCGC
>NZ_AQOI01000334.1:0-6905 GCF_000364665.1 Xanthomonas sp. SHU 199 | reverse complement strand
GGCGGCCGCTGCCGACGCTGGCGCGCGACGCCGAGCGCGCGCTGCTCGGTTACGCCTGGCCCGGCAATGTGCGTGAGCTGGCGCATGCGATGGAGCGTGCGGCGCTGCTGGCCGACGGCAGTACCCTGGGCAGCGACGACCTGCGCCTGCAGCCGGCGACGAATGCCGCGCCGGCACTGTCGACGCAACTCACCCTGGAAGAAGCCGAGGCGCTGCTGCTGAAGCAGGCGCTGGCGCAGCACCAAGGCAACCTGCAGCGCACCGCCGACCAGCTCGGCATCACCCGGCAGAGCCTGTACCGGCGCCTGGGCAAGCACGGGCTGCGCAGCGATGACGCCGGCTGAGCGACAACGCTTCCGGCCGCTGTGGCTGGTGGCGCCGGCCTTGCTGGCCTTGGCGCTGGTGCTCGTCGCCGGCGCGCCGCGGCTGCCCGAGGCGATCGTGCTGCTGCTGTGCGTGCTGGTGCTGACCATGGCGCTGTGGCGCTGGCAGCAGCGCGATGCCGGGCAGCGCCTGCGCACCCTCGGTGGCCTGCTGGACGCGCTGCGCGAGGGCGACTACAGCGTGCGTGCGGCGCAGGACGCGCGCGATGCCGACGGCCTGCTGGCGCGCTTCAACGCCCTGGCGCAGCGCCTGCAGGACGAACAGCGCGATTCGCACGAAAGCCTGCAACTGCTGAGCAAGACCCTGGCGGCGCTGGACGGGGCGGTGTTCGCCTTCGAACAGGACCAGCGCCTGCGCCTGATCAATCCGGCCGGCGAGCGCCTGCTCGGCGTCGCCGCCCCGCAGGCCATCGGGCAATCCGCGCAGGCGTTGGGACTGGCCGGCCTGTTCGACGTGCCGTCGGGCAGCATCCAGGCGCATGCGTTCGCCGGGCAGCAGGGGCGCTGGCAGATCGGTCACGCCGCCTTGCGCAGCCGCAGCCAGGCCGGGCGGCTGCTGCTGGTGCAGCCGATGGAGCGCGCGCTGCGCGAGGAGGAGGCGCAGGCCTTCCGCCGCCTGCTGCGCGTGCTCAGTCACGAGATCAACAACTCGCTGACGCCGATCGCCTCGATCGCCGACACCCTCGCGCGGCTGCTGGCGGCCGCGCCGCAGGCGCTCGACGCCGAGCTTCAAGCCGATCTGCACAACGGACTGAGCGTGATCGAACAGCGCAGCGCGGCGCTGCAGCGGTTCCTGGGCGGCTACGCGCGGTTGGCCAGGCTGCCCGCGCCGGTCCCGGCGCCGGTGGCGCTGGTGCCGCTGTGCGCGCGCGTGCAGCGGCTGCTGGACGATGCACGAGTGCAGGTCGAGGTCGCGCCGTCGCTGCATGCGTGCACCGACGCCGACCAGCTCGAACAGGTGCTGATCAACCTGCTGCGCAACGCCCTGGAAGCCGGCGGCAGTGCGCCGGTGACGCTGCGCGCGCGCGCCGACGGTGCCAGTGTGCTGATCGAGGTACGCGACGGCGGTGCCGGCCTGCCGCCCAGCGACAATCTGTTCGTGCCGTTCTTCACCACCAAGCCCGGCGGTTCGGGCATCGGCCTGGTGCTGTCGCGGCAGATCCTGGAAGCGCAGGGCGGCAGCCTGAGCCTGGAGGCCCGTACGGACGCGCAAGGCAGCGTGGCGACGCTGCGATTGCCGCTGGCGTAGTGGCAGAAGGAGCGCAGTGTTGCTGGTGCCCCGGAGCAGTTGGGCACCCATCGTCGGCGATGCCGAACGGGCAGGGGATATCCCGCTCGCCGCGTCGCCACCGCAACAGGCAAAATGGCCGCTTCCATCGGGAGCCCGCATGCCACTGGACGACACCGCCGCCCCGCACGCCGCGCGGCGCCCCCGGCGCTGGACGCGCCTGCTGCCGTGGCTGCGCTGGGGCACGGTGGCGCTGCTGTCGAGTCTGTTGTTGCTGGACCTGGCGTTTCCGCTGCCGCTGCCGAAGTCGCGCGACACCTCGACCCTGGTGGTGGCCGCCGACGGCACCCCGCTGCGTGCTTTCGCCGACAGCAACGGCGTCTGGCGTTATCCGGCCACCCCGGACAGCGTCTCGCCGCTGTATCTGCAGGCGCTGCTGAACTACGAGGACCGCTGGTTCTGGCTGCATCCCGGGGTCAATCCCTGGGCGCTGCTGCGCGCGGCCAAGCAGTGGGTGTTTTCGCGCCACATCGTCTCCGGTGGTTCCACCCTGACCATGCAGGTGGCGCGCATCCTGATGCCGCCCGAGGTCAGTACGCGCACGCCGTGGGGCAAGGCCCAGCAGGCGCTGCGTGCGCTGCAGCTGGAAGCGCACCTGAGCAAGCGGCAGATCCTGCAGCTGTACCTGGAACGCGCGCCCTACGGCGGCACCATCGAAGGCGTGGAGGCGGCGAGCTGGGCCTACCTGGGCAAGCCGGCCGCGCGTCTGTCGCAGGCCGAGGCGGCGTTGCTGGCGGTACTGCCGCAGGCGCCAAGCCGGTTGCGTCCGGACCGGCATCCGGAGGCGGCGCGCGCGGCGCGCGACAAGGTGCTCGAACGCATGGTCGCGCTGCGCGTGTGGCCGCGCGCACAGGTCGACGATGCGCGCATCGAACCGGTGGTGGCGCGCTCGCTGCAGACGCCGCTGCACGCCGCGCTGCTGGCCGAGCGCCTGCGTCAGCAGCGCCCGCACGCCGCGCACATCGTCTCCACCCTCGACGCGGACCTGCAGCGCACGCTGGAGGACCGGGTCAGCGCCTACTTCTCGCAACTGCCCGAGCGCACCTCGGCGGCCTTGCTGGTGGTGGACAATCGCGACCTGCAGGCGCGCGCCTACATCGGCTCGGTGCAGTTCGGCGACCGCCGCCGGCTCGGCGACGTGGACATGGTGCAGGCCTGGCGGTCGCCAGGCTCCACGCTCAAGCCGTTCCTGTACGGCATGGCCCTGGACGATGGCCTGATCCACTCCGAAAGCCTGCTGGTCGACGCGCCGCAGAGTTTCGGCGACTACCGCCCGGGCAATTTCGACGAAGCCTTCAACGGCCCGATCGGCGCGGCCAGCGCCCTGCGTTTGTCGCTCAACGTGCCGGCGGTGGACCTGCTCGACCGGGTCGGCCCGGCGCGCTTCGCCGCGCGCCTGAGCAACGCCGGCATCGGCCTGAAGTTCCCGCGCGGCAGTACGCCCAACCTGGCGCTGATCCTCGGCGGCACCGGCGCCAAGCTGGAGGAACTGGTCGGCGCCTTCGCCGCGCTCAACCGCGACGGCATCGCCGGCCACGTGCGCTACAGCGCAACCGACCAGCGCATCGAACGGCGCCTGATGTCGCCCGGCGCGGCCTGGATCGTGCGCGAGATGCTCGAGGCCAATCCGCGTCCGGGCTACGGCGTCGGCACCTTCGACGTCGGGACGCGCCCGCCGGTGGCCTGGAAAACCGGCACCAGCTACGGCTACCGCGATGCCTGGGCGATCGGCAGCACCCGCCGCTACACCGTCGGCGTCTGGGTCGGCCGCCCCGACGGCACGCCGCTGCCCGGCCAATACGGCGCGGTGACCGCCTTGCCGCTGATGTTCGAGACCATCGACAGCCTGCCGCGCCTGCGCGGCGACAACGCACCGCGGCCGATGCCGGCGACGGTGCAGCAGGTGGACGTATGCTGGCCGCTGGGCATCGCCGCCGAGCAGACCCCGCCGGCCTTGTGCCAACGCCGTTTCTCCGCCTATGCGCTGGACGGCGCGGTGCCGCCGACCTTCGCCGAGCGCGACGCGCGGCTGTGGAGCGCCGGCCGCGAGACCGTGCAGGTGGACGCGCACAGCGGCCTGCGCCTGTCGCCCGACTGCGCGCAGCCGCATGAGGCGGTCACCCGCGACCTGGCGCGCTGGCCGGCGCTGCTGACCCCGTGGCTGCACGCCAGCGAGCGCCAGGCCGGGCAATTGCCGGCGCTGTCACCGGACTGCCGCGACGACGGCCGCGGCCGCAGCGACGTATTGCGCATCGAAGGCCTCAACGACCGCGCCACCCTGGCACGCGCGCCGGGCAGCACCACGGTGCGTCTGCAGGTACGCGCGCTGGGCACGAGCACCCCGGTGGACTGGCTGCTGGACGGCCGCTGGATCGCCCGCACCGAGGGCGCACGCACCTTCCAGCGCGACTTCGCCGACGCCGGCGACCACACCCTGACCGCCCTGGCCAGCAACGGCGCCTGGACCCAGGTACGGTTCCGGGTGCTGCGCTGAGCAGCGGCGGCGCGCGCGCCTTCGTAGAAGCCAACAGTCATGCAACCACGACGACCAGCGTAGGCGGACAATCCGACCTCGGAAGCAGTCGGGACTGAAGTCCCTCCCACATCGCTCCCGGACACGAACAAGCGTGAGTCCGTGCGAGAGGCGCGGCCGCTTGGCTTTGGCTGGTTGCTGTTGCTGTTGCTTTTGACTTGCCTGGTCCCCTTCCGAAGCGGCGGACAGCGCGGGGAAAAACCCGAAGGGCGGCGTACATGGATGTACGCCGTCCGCGGCAGGGGCAGGATGCCCCTTCCGCGGATCCCGTCTGGTTCGCGGACCCGGAGCGCGCAGCGCGGAGGGCGCGAAGGCAGGGCGCGCTTTCTTTTGGTTACTTTTCTTTGCGCGAGCAAAGAAAAGTGACTCGCCGCAAGGCGAAAGCCTTTGCAGTTGCTTCAACCATGTGTGTCAGACCAGAAAAACAGTAGGAGCGGCCGCAGCCGCAACAGAATCCATCAGGAAGGCCTGTCGCGGCTGAAGCCGCTCCCACGAAAGCGCTTGAATGCGGAACCGGCTTACTTGCCGATCCAGCCTTCCAGCATGTCCGAAAACTCGTCGGCGTGCTCTTCCTCCTGGGCCAGGATGTCTTCCAGGATGCGCTTGGTGGTGGTGTCCTTGTCGCCGACGAAATTGATCATCTCGCGGTAGCTGTCGATGGCGATGCGCTCGGCGATCAGATTCTCCTTGACCATGTCGCGCAGATCCTCGCCTTCCTTGTACTCGGCGTGCGAACGCGCAGTCAGCGTGTCCGGGTTGAGGTCCGGCTCGCCACCCAACTGCACGATGCGCTCGGCCAGCTTGTGCGCGTGCGCCTGCTCCTGCTGCGCGTGCTCCAGGAACTCGGCCTTGACCGCATCGGCGAGCATGCCGGCGGCCATGAAGTAGTGGCGGTAGTAGCGCAGCACGCACACGTACTCGGTGGCGAGCGCGTCGTTGAGCATCTTGATCACCGCCTCGCGGTCGGCGCTGTAGCTCTTGGTGATCGCGCCGTCTTCGATGCTCTGGCGGGCGTTGGCGCGCAGCGTGGCGGTGTCGGTGAGGCCGGCGGTGTGCTGCAGCGGCTTGGCGTCGGTCTTCGGGGTGGCTGGCTTGTTGGACATGGCTGGCCGTTTCCTGTGGTGGGTAAGGGGATCAGTCGGGAAGGTGCTGCAGCACGTAGTCGGCGGCGGAGACCTTGAACTCGCCCGGCGCCTCGACGAACAGCGCCTGCACCACGCCGTCGTCGGCGTACAGCGCGAAGCGGCGCGCCCGCACGCCCATGCCGTAGCTGCTGGCGTCCAGTTCCAGGCCCAGCGCCTTGGCGAAGTCGCCATTGCCGTCGGACAGCATCTGCAGGCCGTCCGGCACCAACTGGCTCTTGCCCCAGGCCTGCATCACGAACGGGTCGTTGACCGCCATGCAGTACACCTCGATGCCGCGCTTGCGGAACTCTTCGAAGTGCTCCACATAGCCGGGCAGGTGCTTCTCCGAACAGGTCGGGGTGAACGCGCCGGGCACCGCGAACAACAGCGCGCGGCGGCCGTCGAACAACGTGCGCGTGTCCACGGCTTCCACGCCGTCGCGGATGCGCTGCAGCACCACTTCGGGAATGCGTTCGCCGGTCTGGATGGGCATGTCGGGCTCCTTGGATGAACCGAGTCTAGAAACGGAAATGGGAAGGTGGCGTCAACGCCTTGAAAAGCGCCGCGGCAGGCCTATCTGACCGGCATGGACGGCGGGCCGGTCCCGCCGCCGCGAACCGTCCCCTTCGGGGTGTACCTCATTCACGTTTCAGGAGACCACGATGAGCATCGTCCGTTATCGCCAGTGGCCGGCCCAGGCCGCATTCCAGAACGAGATCAAGCAGGTGTTCGACCGCTTCTTCGACCCCAACGGCGGCACCGACGAATCGGCCGTCGTCACCGCGCAGTGGGTGCCACGCGTGGACATCAAGGAGGAGCCGGAACGCTTCGTGCTGTACGCCGACCTGCCGGGTATCGATCCGTCGGAGATCGAGCTGTCGATGGACAAGGGCATCCTCTCGATCAAGGGCGAGCGCAAGAGCGAATCGGCCGCCGACACCGAGCGTTTCTCGCGCATCGAGCGCCGCTACGGCAGCTTTCACCGCCGCTTCGCGCTGCCCGACAGCGCCGATCCGGACGGCATTTCCGCCACCGGCTACCATGGGGTGCTGGAAGTGCGCATTCCCAAGCGTCCGGCGAGCACGCCGCGCCGTATCCAGGTCGATACCGGGGCCACGATCGTGCAGTAAGCGCCTGCTCGCAGCGGCGCCGCCACCGCGACGCCGCGCCCTCGCAGCCGGCCGTAGAATGGCCGGGTGATGGCGCAGTGCATGCAACCGGCCCGTTGCCGCAAGGCGGCGGGCCGACTCTTTTTGAGGTGATGGATGGAATTCAAGGATTACTACGCGACCCTGGGCGTGGAACCCAGCGCCGGCGATGCCGAGATCAAGACCGCGTACCGGCGGCTGGCGCGCAAGTACCATCCCGACGTCAGCAAGGAGCCTGGGGCCGAAGAGAAGTTCAAGGCGATCAACGAGGCCTACGAGGCCTTGCGCGACCCGCCCAAGCGCGCCGCCTACGATCAGTTGCGCGCGCAGGGCTACCGGCCGGGCGAGGAGTTCCACGCGCCGCCGAACTACGGCGGCGCGCAGGGCTTCGACTTCGAGGAAGTGTTCGGCAACGGCGGCGCCGGCGGC
>NZ_AQOI01000333.1:0-8563 GCF_000364665.1 Xanthomonas sp. SHU 199 | reverse complement strand
GCCCCCCGCCAGCAGCGTGCCCGCCAGGGCGGCGCCGGCCCCGGTCCGGGACCGGGCGCGCCGCGCGGCGACACCCGCGCCAAGCTGGCGGTGCCGCTGGAGGCGGTGTACGCCGGCGACAGCGTGCGCATCACCATCAACGGCAAGCAGCTGGACGTGCGCGTCCCCAAGGGCGTGCGCCCCGGCCAGGTGATCCGGCTGGGCGGGCAGGGCAACGGCGGCAGCAACCTGCTGCTGGAGATCGAGTACGCCGCGCATCCGCAGTTCGAGGTGGACGGCCGCAACATCCTCTACACCCTGCAGGTGACGCCCTGGCAGGCGGCGCTGGGCACCAGCATCAGCGTGCCGACCCTGGGCGGGGCGGTGGAACTGAAGATTCCGCCGGAGTCCGACGCCGGCCGCAAGCTGCGCCTGCGCGGCCGCGGCCTGCCCGGCACTCCGCCTGGCGACCAGATCGTCGAACTGGAAGTGCTGGCGCCGGCGCCGGAAACCGAAGCGCAGCGCAAGGCGTATCGCGGGCTGGCCAAGGCGTTTGGCGAGGCCGTGTGAAGTGAGGCGGGATTGGGGAGTCGGGATTGGGGATTCGCAAAAGCGGGCTCCCCTCGCGCTGTGGCGTCGTAGGAGGGCGCCGAGTGCAATGCGGCCTCACGCTGCGCGCGCAAACGCCGCCCGGAAACCCGCCCTTACGACTCCCCACTCCCCAATCCCGATTCCCGGCTTTTAAGGCGCATCCTCGCCACTGAACACACGCTCGATCACCTCGTACAACTCGTCCTCGGAGAACGGCTTGGTGATGTAAGCGCGGGCGCCCTGGCGCATGCCCCACATGCGGTCGGTGTCCTGGTCCTTGGTGGTGACCAGGATCACCGGGATGTTTTGCGTGGTCGGCTCGCGGCGCAGGGTGCGGGTGGCCTGGAAGCCGTTGAGGTTGGGCATCACCACGTCCATCAGCACCAGATCCGGCAAGGCCGCCTTGGCCGCTTCCACGCCGGCGGCGCCGTCGGTGGCGGTGATCGTTTCGTGCCCCAGCTTTTCCACGATGCGCTGGATGCCCAGCAACTGCGACGGCGAATCGTCGACGATCAGAATGCGTGCCATGTAGTTCCCCCTAGGAGGCTCCGAGTGTAGAGGCAGCGGCGCGAAGGCGGAAAGCGTTGCGTGTCACAAAGCGTCGGCGTGGCTACGCGCTTGGATCCAGCCGCACCACGGTGCGCCCGAACGACTGCCCGGCCAGCATCGTCGCGAACACCTCCGGCAGGCCGGCCAGGTCCACTTCGCGGGTGCAGATCGTCTCCAGGTGGCGCGGCTTCCAGTCGCTGCCCAGGTGCTGCCAGATGCGGTCGCGCAGGTCGCGGGCGGTGCCGGCCGAGCCGATGCCCAGCAGCGACACCCCGCGCAGGATGAAGGGCATCACCGTCATGTCCAGCTCCGCGGTCGCGGCCAGCCCGGCGCTGGCGACGTTGCCGTACGGCGCCGTCTGCGCCAGCAGGCTGGTCAGCATCGCCCCGCCCACGTTGTCCAGGCCGCCGCCGAAGCGCACCGATTCCAGCGGCCGGCTGGTCTGCAGGGCCTCGCGGCCGAGCACCTGGGTGGCGCCCCAGGCCTTGAGCTGCTCGGCGCGGTCTGCCTTGCCGCTGACCGCATGCACCTCGAAGCCGGCGCGGCTGAAGATGTCGATCGCCAGCGAGCCGACCCCGCCGGTGGCGCCGGTCACGCACAGCGGGCCATGCGCCGGGGTCTGGCGGTTGTCGAGCAGGCGCAGCAGCGCCAGCGCCGCGGTGAAGCCGGCGGTGCCCAGCACCATGCTCTCGCGCAGGCTCAGCCCGGCCGGCAGCGGCACCACCCACTTGGACTCCAGGCGCACGTACTCGCTGTAGCCGCCGTCGCGGGTCTCGCTGAGGCCGCAGCCGGTGACCAGCACCGCGTCGCCTTCCTTGAACGCCGGGTCGCGGGAGGCGACCACGTGCCCGGCCACGTCGATGCCGCCGACCAGCGGGAAGCGGCGCAGAATCTTGCCCTGGCCGGTGCCGGCCAGCGCGTCCTTGAAGTTCACCGACGACCAGGCGGCGCGGATCACCACCTCGCCGTCGCTGAGCTGGTCCAGCGACAGCGGGGCGAGGCCGGCGTGGTAGCCGGTGGCGTCCTGATGGATGCGGAAGGCGGAGAACTGGGCGGGAACGGACATGGAACACCTTGGTCGGCACGCAGGAATGCACCAAGATACCCTTTCGAAACGGCGGGTCTGCCCCATCTTGTAGAATCGGCGACTCATTATCCGGTGACCGGCGCGTGACCGACGCGGCGCCACCTTCCTTCTTGGAGCATGCATGGCCTGGAACACACCTGGCGGCAAGGGCGGAGACGGCCCCGACAATCACGGGCGCGGTCCCTGGCCGCCGCGTGGCGGCAATGGGGGAGGCAGGTGGGGCGGGTTGCCGGGTCCGTTGAAGGACCTGTTCGGCGATGGCGGCGGCATCGGCCGCTGGGTCCTGGGTGCGGTGGTGCTGGTGCTGCTGTTCAGCAGCTTCCAGTTGATCGGCGAGCAGCAGCGCGGTGTGGTGCTGCGTTTCGGCCAGTTCTCGCGGATCCTGCAGCCGGGCCCGAACTTCAAGCTGCCGTGGCCGATCGAGACCGTGCGCAAGGTCGATGCCACCCGCATCAAGACCTTCGACAGCCAGCTGCCGGTGCTGACCGGCGACGAGAACATCGTCAACGTCTCGCTCAATGTGCAGTACCGGGTCGAGGACCCGCGCACCTACGTGTTCGGCGCGCGCAACGCCGACCTGGTGCTGGAGCAGGCCGCGCAGAGCGCGGTGCGCGAACAGATCGGCCGCTCGGATCTCAACACGGTGCTCAACAACCGCGGGCCGATGGCCGTGGCCGCGCGCGAGCGCCTGCAGGCCGCGCTGAAGGCCTATCACACCGGCCTGATCGTGACCGGCCTGACCCTGCCCGACGCGCGTCCGCCGGAGGAAGTGAAATCGGCCTTCGACGAGGTCAACGGCGCCCAGCAGGTCAAGGAGCGGCTGATCAACGAGGCCCAGGCCTACGCCGCCAAGGTTGTGCCGGAGGCGCGTGGCCAGGCCGCACGCACCCGCACCGTCGCCGAAGGCTACAAGGAAGCGGCGATCGCCCGCGCGCAGGGCGACGCCGAGCGCTTCACCCTGCTGCAGCAGCAGTACCAGAACGCGCCGGAGGTCACCCGCAAGCGGCTGTGGCTGGAGACGATCCAGCAGGTGCTGGCGGAGAACCGCAAGGTCATCGGCGGCGACGGCCGCCAGCTGATCTACGTGCCGATGCCGGCCGACAGCAAGGCGCCGGCCGCGGCGACGCCGCCGGCGCCGACCACGTCGCTGCCGACGGTGCCGCAGGACGTGTTGATGCCGGCGTTGAACAGCAGTTCGGCCGAGAGTGTCCGCAACCCGGAGCGCACGCCGCGCCCGACCGGCCGTGAGGAGATCCAGCGATGAAACTGTCATTGTGGGCGGGCATTGCCGTCGTCGCGCTGTTCGCGCTGCTCAGCTCGGTGTTCGTGGTGCCCGAGGACAAGGCGGCGATGGTGCTGAACCTGGGCCGCGTGGTGCGTGCCGACCTCAAGCCGGGCCTGCACTTCAAGGTGCCGCTGGTCGAGTCGGTACGCATGTTCGACCGCCGTTTCCAGGTGATCGACACCAACCCGGCGCGCTACTTCACCGCCGAGCAGAAGGACGTCAGCGTCAGCTTCTTCGCCATCGGCTACATCTCCGACGTGCGCGCCTTCTACCGTGCCACCACCGGCGGCGACGAGAAGGTGGCCAACAGCCTGCTGGCGCCGATCATCACCGACTCGCTGCGCAACCAGATCAACTCGCGCACCCTGCAGCAGCTGGTGTCCGGCGATCGCAGCGAACTGATCGCCAAGCAGCTGGTGGCGATCAACGCGGCCAGCAAGACCCTGGGCATGCAGATCGTCGACCTGCGCATCAAGCAGATCGACCTGCCGACCGACAGCCAGGTGATCACCGACGTGTACGAGCGCATGCGCGCGCAGCGCAAGCAGGAAGCGGCCAAGCTGCGCGCGGAAGGCGAGGAGCAGGCGCTGACCATCCGCGCCCAGGCCGACCGCGAAAGCACGGTGCTGGTCGCCGAGGCCGAGCGCGACGCGCAGAAGCTGCGCGGCGAAGGCGATGCCGAGGCCGCCAGCGTGTACGGCAAGGCCGGCTCCGCCGACCCGTCGTTCTACGCCTTCTACCGTAGCCTGGAGGCCTACCGCGGCGCCATGGCCGACGGCAACGGCGTGATCGTGCTCGACAAGAACGATCCGTTCCTGCAATACCTCAAGAGCGATCGCTGAGGGCGGGATTGGGGAGTCGGGATTGGGGATTCGCTAGAGGCTGATTCCCTGCTCAGCCTCTACTTTGCTCCTGCGTTCGTTGCTGTTGCTTCGCTTTTGATGTGCCGGGGCCCCTACGTAGCGGCGAACAGGGCGGGAAAAACCCGAAGGGCGGCGCACATGGATGTGCGCCGTTCGCGGCAGGGGCAGGATGCCCCTTCCGCGAATCCCGTCCTGTTCGCGGACCCGTAGCGCGAAGCGCGAAGGGCGTGGAGTCGGGGTGTGCTTTCTTTTGGTTACTTTTCTTTACACAAGCAAAGAAAAGTGACCCGCTTCAGCGGAAGCTGTTGCTCTTGCTTTGATGCTCCTGCGTCCGTCTTGCAGGCTGCCCATCTCCAGGAGACAGCCATGCACGATCTCATCGCCGCGGTCTGCCTGATGGTGATCCTGGAAGGTCTGCTGCTGTTCGCCGCGCCGGAGGCGTGGCGGCACATGGTGCAGCAGATGTTGAGCATGCCGCCGCGGCAGTTGCGTGGGGCCGGCGCCATTGCCGTCGGCGTGGGCCTGCTGGCGCTGTGGTGGGTGCGCGGCTGAGCCAGGCGGGTTGCGGCCGCCGGGCCTGAACGCGACCGGCCAGGGGGTGGTGACCGCCACCCAAAACCCGGATAATGCACAAAAGCCGGCCGGGCCCGCTCCATGTGAGCGTCTCGACCGGCTTTTTCCGTGTATGGGTCCTGCCGCCGCCTGGACGCTCCCCGATGGAGCGGCCGCACCGGTGTCGGCCGGTCCCCGCACGGCCACCACATCCGCGTGGCCCCGACGGTCGCGCAGCAAACCAGGAGTTACCCAGCCATGGGTCAGTCAGTTGTCGTGCTCGGCGCCCAGTGGGGCGATGAAGGCAAAGGCAAGATCGTCGATCTGCTCACCGAGGAAATCGGTGCCGTCGTGCGTTTCCAGGGCGGCCACAACGCCGGCCACACCCTCGTCATCAACGGCAAGAAGACCGTCCTGCACCTGATCCCGTCCGGCATCCTGCGCGACGATGCGCTGTGCCTGATCGGCAACGGCGTGGTGATCTCCCCGGCCGCGCTGCGCAAGGAGATCGAGGAGCTGGAGACCTCCGGCGTGGAAGTGCGTTCGCGCCTGAAGATCTCGCCGGCCGCGCCGCTGATCATGCCTTACCACATCGCCCTGGATCAGGCCCGCGAGAAGGCCGCCGGCGGCAAGGCCATCGGCACCACCGGCCGCGGCATCGGCCCGGCCTACGAAGACAAGGTGGCGCGCCGCGGCATCCGCGTCGCCGACCTGCATTACCCGCCGCAGCTGGAAGAGCTGCTGCGCACCGCGCTGGACTACCACAACTTCGTGCTGACCAAGTACCTGGGCGTGGAAGCGGTCGACTTCCAGAAGACCTTCGACGAAGCGCTGGCCTTCGGCGAGTACGTGCAGCCGATGAAGTCCGACGTCGCCGGCATCCTTCACGACCTGCGCAAGCAGGGCAAGCGCGTGCTGTTCGAAGGCGCGCAGGGTGCGCTGCTGGACATCGACCACGGCACCTATCCCTACGTCACCAGTTCCAACACCACTGTCGGCGGCGCACTGGCCGGCACCGGCGTGGGCGCGCAGGACATCGACTACGTGCTGGGCATCGCCAAGGCCTACGCCACCCGCGTCGGCGGCGGCCCGTTCCCGACCGAACTGGACGACGAGATCGGCCAGGGCATCCGCGACCGCGGTGCCGAGTACGGCGCCTCCACCGGCCGTCCGCGCCGCTGCGGCTGGATGGACATCGTCGCGCTGAAGCGCGCGGTGGCCATCAACGGCATCTCCGGCCTGTGCATCACCAAGCTCGACGTGCTCGACGGCATGGAGAAGCTGAAGGTGTGCATCGCCTATGAATACCGCGGCAAGCGCACCGAATACGCGCCGCTGGACGCGCAGGGCTGGGAAGAGTGCACCCCGGTGTACCTGGAGTTCCCGGGCTGGAGCGAGAACACCCACGGCATCACCGTGTGGGACGAACTGCCGCCCGCCGCCCGCGCCTACCTGCGTGCGCTGGAGGAACTGGCTGGCTGCCCGATCTCGATCGTCTCCACCGGTCCGGACCGCGAGCACACCATGGTGCTGCAGGATCCGTTCGCCTGAGGCGGGCAGCACGTGGCTCCTTCTCCCGCATGCGGGAGAAGGAAGTGCCGAGTCTCCAGAAAGCCCCGCGACAGCGGGGCTTTTTATTTCGCGCCGCACACTGATACGCGTAATGCGGTGCGCCGTGCATGCACGTGGGAGGGACAGCTGACCGAGCAGCGTGCGCGCGCTTTCTGGTTGCTCGATGCAATCGGAGTTGCCGGAGTGCCGTTGCGGACACTGCAGTCCGCGTCGATCTGCGGCTGCCGCAAAGCTGCGCTAGCATTCCGCGCGGCGCCCGCATGCCGCCACTCGACAAGGACGACCGCCGATGTTCGCTGCACTGTTCGACACGCTGTTCCGCCGCACGCCCAGCCCCGACGCCTTCGCCAGGCTGTACACCGACGCCCTGCGCGCGCGGGGCTATCGCGAGGAGCTGGTCTATCAGCCCGACGCGTTCCGACTGGTCGGCGGCAATGGCTACACCATCTATCTGCACAACGCCTATCAGGCCTACAGGACCGCGACGCGCAAAGGCCGGGCCGAGGCATTGCGCGCCTATGTGACGTCCTCGCTCAACGCGCAGGAAGAGAGTGGCCGGGAAAAGACATTCGACGAGGTGCGCGCGACGCTGATGCCGGTGATCCGCAATCGCGGCATGTTCGAGGAGCTGCGGCTGGAGCACCTGCTGGAGAAAGGCCTCGATGCGCCATTCCCATATGCATGGCGCGACATCGCCGAGGATTGCGTCGAGCTGCTGGCGCTGGATCTGCCCGACACGATCTCCACGCTGTTCCAGGGGCCGCGCGCGGCATGGGGGATCACCCTGGACGAAGGCCTGGCGATCGCCCGCGACAATCTGCGCGATGCGACCGCCGACCATTTCGTCGAAGTCGCACCGGGCGTATTCCGCGGCGCGTGGCAGGATGCCTACGACACCAGTCGCGCCTTGCTGCCCGACGTGCTGTATCGCGTTCCGGTGGCGGGCAATCCGCTGTTCATGCTGCCGGCGCGCGACTGCCTGCTGGTGGTGGGCGATCGCGACGCCGCCGCCATCGGCGCGATGCTGGAACTGAGCGTGGAAGCGGCCGCGCAGGGCCGCAACGTCTCCGCGCTGGTGTTCAGCTACGACGAGGCACGCCGCATGGTGCCGTTCGCGCTGGCGTTGCCCGAGCACCGCCAGCGCCAGGCGGACCTGCGCCGGCTGCTGGACGCGCCTGCCTATGCCGATCAGAAGGCGGCGCTGGACAAGCTCCACGACGCGACCAATCAGGACATCTTCGTCGCATCGTTCAGCGTCTACCAGGAGCGCGACGACGGCGCGCGGCAGTTTTCGCTCTGCACCTGGACCAAGGGCGTCGATACGTTGTTGCCCAGAGCCGACCGGATCGCCCTGGTCGTCCCGCGCGACGACGCCGAGGAGGAAGCGGTCGTCCTGGTGTCCTGGGACGAGGCTGTTGCCGCGTTTGGCGACCTGATGGAGCCGCAGCCGCCGCTGTATCCGCCGCGTTACCGCGTGCGGGCGTTTCCCGATGACGCGCAACTCAGGCAGTTGACGCCGCTGTGATGGGACCTGGGGATTGGAGTTGGGAGATGCATGGATGTGCTGCGGGCTCGGACCCTCACCTCAACCCCTCTCCCGGTCGGAGAAGGGCTAGTTGCGGTCCCACGGGTAAAGGCGCGTGCAGGCGTAGCGTGAGTAACGTGGGCTCTTTCATGGGATAGAGCTCAAGAAATCGCCTCTGTGGCCGATAGCCTTGCACGGGTCGGCGTCCCTGCACGCTGGCAACGGCGCGCGTGGGACCGGATTGCGACGATATCCGCCGCATTCACGGATCCGGCGTGTGCTGCGGCATCTTGGGGAGAACGGCAGTGCGCAGTCGCTTGATCTTGCAGTCGCTCAGGATGCTGCTGTGTGGGAGTGTGCTGGTGTCGTCCGCGGTGGCACACGCGGCCGCGATGCCGCTGTGCGCACCGTCGCAGGCGTTGCCGGCCTGCGTGGCGGCGGTGCGTGCCGCCGACCCGGCGGCCGCGCTGCAGATGGGAATGCCGGCCTGGGACGCCGCGGCCGACAAGCAAGGCTCGATCGCGCTCGGCCTGGAACTGGTCGATGCGGCCGCCGCCGCG